>JBFXDI010000001.1:0-79562 GCA_050181295.1 Parvibaculaceae bacterium
CGACGACGCTGCGCGAACTCCTCTACCGGAATGGTCGGTCTCGTCTTCACCACGCTCTCCTGCCTGCGAATTCATATTGTCGCGCCTGAGAATGGTACGTACCATTCAGACCATTAATCTGCAGCCTGAAAGCGCTATTTTTCTGATGAAAGCACGATGAAAGGGGTTGAGTAAAGCCCATTTCTTCGGCAAACAGGGATTAATTGGAGTAAATGGTCGAATTGGCATGGGCAGGCGACGGGACGGAGATCAACAGGGCGCGGTGCTCGGGCTTCTGAGCCCGGCGCGCGAGCGTTCCGAGCTGATGCGGCAATTGCGCGGCCTGCTGGCCGACGGCGCGCTGGGCTCCGGAGATCGCCTGCCCAACGAGAGGCAGATTGCGGAAGCCTGCGGACTCTCCCGCGCGACCACGCGGGGCGTCCTTTCCGAGCTGGAGAAGGAAGGGCTTCTCTCCCGCCATGTGGGCCGCGGCACCTATGTGTCGGACGGGCTTCCCACCACGAACGGCATCCCGGTGCATGTGACGCCCGGCGAGCTCATGGAATTCCGTGCCACCGTCGAGCCGACGATCGTCGATCTGATCGTCATCAACGCCACCGAGCCGCAGCTGCGCGAGATCGACGAGATCGCCCGGCGCGGTGTGGGCGTCAGGTCATGGCGCGACGCGGAAGCGGCGGACCGCCTGTTCCACGAGAAGCTCTATGCCGCAACCGCCAGCAGCGCCTTCGGGCAACTGGGCCGGATGATCGCGTCCATCCGTGCCGAGGGTGCCTGGATGAAGCTCAAGGAGAAGAGCTTCACGCCGGAGAAATGGGCGGTCTATCAGGCCGAGCACGAACGGATTGCGGACGCGCTTCACCAGCGCGACGCGCAGCTTGCCCGCGAACGGCTGCGGGATCATCTGGTCGGCGTGCGCAAGAGCGCAAAATCCGCGCTCGGAGACCTCTGACGGGCGTCAGACGATGAAGTGTCCATAGGCTTCAGGCCACTGGACGCCTTGGCTTGAAGCTCATATCCAAAAGTGGTGGCCTCACGGGGAGAACCCGCCCCGAGTTCCCGCCAGCCTTGGGATTAGCCGTCATGCCGTCGCCCTCCTGGGAGGACTACCTCGAATTCGCGGAGGCGCTCGCCGCCGCGGCCGCCAAGGAGATCCTGCCGCATTTCCGCACCCGGCTCTCCGTCGACAACAAGCTCGAGCAGGGCTTCGATCCCGTCACCGAGGCCGACCGCGCGGGCGAGCGCGCCATGCGCGCCATGATCGAGGCACGCTTTCCCGATCACGGGATCGTGGGGGAAGAGTACGGCGCCAAGGAGGGACGCAGCCCTTTCTCCTGGATCCTCGATCCGGTCGACGGCACCCGTTCCTTCATCTTCGGCATGCCGACCTGGACGACGCTCATCGCGCTGGCGCACGAGGGAAGGCCCGTGGTGGGGCTGATGCACCAGCCTTACGTGGGCGAGAGCTTTTTGGGTTCCCCCTCGGGCAGCCTCCACCGTCGGGCAGGCGAGACCAGACGCCTTGCGGTCAATCCGGCCGCCTCGCTGGAGCAGGCGCTCGGCACCACCACCGGCCCCCATCTTTACCGCAGCGACCGGCAGAGGAAAGGTCTTGCCGCCATGCAGGCGCGGCTCAAGGCCATCCGCTACGACGCCGACGCCTATTTCTTCTGCCTGCTGGCGGCTGGCCAGATCGACATCGCGCTGGATGCGGGACTGGCGGCCTACGACATCGCGCCGCTCATTCCCATCATCGAGGGCGCGGGCGGCATCGTCACCACCTGGGACGGCGCGAGCGCCGCCTCGGGCGGCGATATTCTGGCCGCCGCGAGCCCCGCCCTTCAGGCCGAGGCCATGTCTCTTCTGGCGGGCTGAGGCCGATCGAGCGGCGGCGTGCCCATGAAGGCGTCGAAGGCCGCCCAGAACTGCTCGCGGTAGAGGTCGCGCTCCATCAGGATCTCGTGCCGGGCACCCTCGATCACCGCGCAGGAGACGCCGGGCATCCGGCGGGCATAGTGGCGGATGGCTTCGGTCGAGACGATCCGGTCCGCGCCCGCGGCCACCATGAGCACCGGCACCCTCGGTCCTTCGCGCGGCAGCGCATTCTGAAGGCGCCGGGTGGCGGCAAGCGCCGCGCGGAGCCAGCCCCAGGTGGGCGCGCCTATGCCGAGCGACGGCGCCGCGGCAAGCGTGGCGCAGTCGCGCATGTAGCGGCCTTCATCGGAAGTGACCGTATTGCCGGGAAACCCGGAAGGACCCATGGGCCGGCGGTCACGGCCCGGCGTCGACATCCGGCCGAGCCCCGCGCCGACAGCGAGCGACGCAAGCAGGAGGCCGGCGCCCGTCGGCACCGGCATGCCGGCAAGCGCGATGAAAGGCGAGGTCATCACCACGCGCCCGAACCATGTCCGCGTCGAAAGCACCCCGAGCAGCACCGCGCCTCCCGTCGAATGGGCAAGCGCGCAATAGGGCGGCGGACAGTCGGGCAGGACCACGCCAGTCATGAAATCCGCAAGATCGCGGGCATATTGCCGGAAGCTGCCGACATGCCCCTTCAGCCGGTTCCTCAGCAGGCGGTCCGATCCCCCCTGCCCCCGCCAGTCGACGAGCGCCACGGCATAGCCGCGCCGCCTCAACTCCCTCACGGTCTCGAAATAGCGCTCGATGAACTCGCCGCGGCCCTGGAACACGCAGATGGTGCCACGCGGCGCGCGTTCCTCGCCGCAGACGGCATAGCGGAGCCTGACGCCGTCCGACGTGGCGAGGCTTCCCGCCCACATTCCTTCAGGGAGGGGATTGCCGGGCGTGGCGACAAGCTCCATCGAGCCGGGGACGGTGGTCGTGATCACGTCCGCTTCATAGCATGGAAGCGCCTCGCGACAAGAAAAGGCCGGGCGCAAGGCCCGGCCATCAGAACTCTCGCGATGCTTCGCGTCTTCAGCGCTTCTTCACTTCCGTCAGTTCGCCGTCGGCCGAGCTGAGTTTGATCTCGTAGGGCTGGCCGTCGCGCGTCGCTTCCATGTCGTAGACCTTGCCCGCGCAAGTCCTGGGCTTGACGTCGCTGAAGCCGAAATCGGCAACGATGCGCTGTGCCTCCTCGCAGCTCACGGCCTTGAGCGAGCCGGTCTCGATCTTGTCGGCCGGAGCCTTCTTGGCCGTCTCGCCCGTGGCCGGCGCCTTGGCGGGAGCCTCGGCCGGAACTTCCTCCTCGATGGCCGGCAGATCGGGCGCGAGCAGCGCCGTCTCGCTGTTCTCGAGGTTCCGGGCGGTGATCGTTGGCTTGGCCTTGGGCAGCGGCACGGCCTGCTTTGCTGGCGAGCGCCTGGCCTCCTTCTGCTTCTGCCGCTGGGGCACCACATAGGGTTCGGCCTGCTGGCGCCGACGCGGCCTCTCGATCGTCTCCTGCGAACCGTCCGGATAGACGCGCACCCACTGGTTGGGCGCGGCTTCGTACTCGATGACCTCGTCGCGGGGTGCGCTCCGCCAGAACCAGGGACGCGGATAGGGAGGCACATAGCGGCGCTCGCGGCGCGGAGCCATGTAGCGGGGCTCCGGCACCTCGTAGTATTCCTGCCCGTCGTAATAGCCGTAATTGCCGTAGAACCAGTGCTGCTGGGCCCGGGCCTCGCCGCCCGGCAGGCTCATCGCAAGCAGAGCTGTCAGACCCACCAGGCCCGCCGCCAAGCTCTTGGACATGATCGAGTTCCCTCGCGAATCCCGTTTTCCGCTCATCTGGCGGATTCCCCTCGACATTTAGCTTCACATTACGGCAACAACGCGGCTTCCGGCCTCTTGAACCCGCTCCTTGGACGCCTACCTAACGCCCTGAGGGCGCTGGCTATCCAGGTCCTCAAACGCGTGGCGTCCGGCCCTTCGGCGGACGCTTTTGGTCAGGACATTGCTCAAGGAGGATGTAATCCCATGTTCGATCTGACCCCCCTCTATCGTTCCACCGTCGGCTTCGACCGCCTGGCCCAGCTCTTCGACGAGCTTGGCAGCTTCGAGGCTCCTAGCTATCCCCCCTACAACATCGAGCGCGTCGGCGAGAACGACTACCGCATCTCCATGGCGGTCGCCGGATTCGCCGAGGACGACATCGGCATCGAGGTGAAGCAGAACACGCTCACCGTTTCGGCCAAGAAGACCGAGAAGGCCGAGCCGAAGGGCGAGTTCCTTTACCAGGGTATCGCCGCGCGCTCCTTCGAGCGGCGTTTCCGGCTCGCAGACCATGTCGAGGTCACGGGGGCTGCGCTCGAGAACGGCCTGCTCCACATCTCGCTGAAGCGTGAGATCCCCGAGGCCATGAAGCCCCGCACCATCAAGGTGGGCGGCGGCAGCCAGCCGAAGGCGATCGACAGGAAGGCCGCCTAAGGTTCAGAGACCCCGGTGGACTGATCGAGGGCGCTCCTTTGGAGCGCCCTTTTTATTGGCCGTCCTCCCAGGGTTCCGAGTCCTCGCGTCCATGGAAGACGCGAAGCACTAGGATCGCCTCCGCAAGCCTTTACTATTCGCCGAATATAGCGGTCGGCGGCTTCTGGATTGTGGTTCGCGATGTGAAGCCACAGCCGAACGAGGTCTGCCTCGGCAGCAGAGCTGCGAAGGACAGACCTACGATTCCCATGCGATGCGCGGGCTTTGCGAATGATCGCTTCCGCATCCAGTGAAGCGACGTCACCCACTTTCAACTGATCGCGCGCCAAGTCTATCTCGGCTCTCAGGCGCCGCCATTTGAGAAGACGCTCTCCGATCTCATCCCGATCCTTCTGCGGGAGGGTCGAGATTTCATCGAAGGCTTTCTGCAGAATCCTGCTCATGTAACCACCTAGCACGGTCACGCTGACGGCAACTATCCCGCCCTGATGAGATCCGCCACGCGCGCCACGTCCTCTTCCGGTGTCGCCCAGGACAGCACGAAGCGCGCGAGGACATTGTCCGCCTTCAAGCCCTCCTCCCCGATGCTGTCCGACACCCACTCATGGCAGCGAACGCCGGCCGCCAGCAGCTTCTCGTGCAGCGTGGCGGGCATGGAGACAAAAACCTCGTTGGCCTCGACGGGAACGGCAATACGCGCGTGGCTCAAGCCGTCGATGCTCTCGCGGAGGCGCTTTGCGAGCCCGTTGGCGCGGCGGGCGTTCTCAAGCCACAGGCCGTCCTCGAGATAGGCGAGCATCTGGGCCGCGAGATAGCGCGTCTTCGAAAGAAGCTGCCCGCCCCGCATGCGGCGGTAGATGAAATCCTCCGCAAGCTTCGGATCGAAGAAGATCACCGCCTCGAGGATCAAGGCGCCGTTCTTTGTCGCCCCGAAGGACAGGACGTCAACGCCCGCCTTCCAGGTCATCTCGGCAGGCGTGACGCCACGCCCGACGAGCGCGTTCGCGAAGCGCGCCCCGTCCATGTGAAGGCGCATGCCGCGTGGCCTGAGAATGCCTGAGATCGCCGCTATTTCATGTGGCGCGTAGGTGGTCCCGAGCTCGGTGGCGTTGGTGATGGAGACGGCAGCGGGTTTGGGATCGTGCTCGCCGCGGATGAAGCTCTTGAGCACCTTCTCGATCTCTGCGGGCGAGATCTTGCCGTTCTCGCCCTTGAGCCCGATGATCTTGGCCCCGCCGGTGAAGAGCTCCGGCGCGTTGCACTCGTCGATCGCCGCGTGCGCCTCCGCATGGGTGAGGACCGCGCCATAGGAAGGCGTGATGGAGGAGAGCGCCAGCCCGTTGGCGGCCGTCCCCGTCATCACCAGGAATGCGCGCGCCTCCGTCTCGAAGACTTCCTGGAGCTTTCCCTCAGCCTCCTTCGTCAGCGTGTCGTAGCCGTAGGAGGCATGGGTGCCTTCGTTCGCCGCGGCGAGCGCCGCCATGATCTTGGGATGGACACCATAGACGTTGTCGCTCGCGAAGTTCATTGGGGAAAGGTCCGGAAGGGGAGGATTGGAAGGCCGTTCCCTTAGAGCATGATCCGGAAAAGTGTGAAGCATTTTTCCGATAATCCAAAACCTTTCTCAGGAAGCGCACTCCGCCGCGCGTTTCATGAGCAGCGCCCGTTCGCGCGCATTGCGCGTGAGAGAGGCGGCGCGCTCGAACTCCGCCTTCGCCTCGCGGAAGCGGTCGAGCTTGAAGAGCAGGTCGCCGCGCACGCTCGGCAGCACGTGATAGGCCTTGAGCGAGGGATCGCCGGCGACGGCCTCGACCAGTTCCAAGCCGGCCGCCGGTCCGTCGGCCATCGAAACCGCAACCGCGCGGTTGAGCTCGACGACGGGTGAGGGCTGGAGCTGCGCGAGCCTTCCATAGAGCCCGGCGATGCGCGCCCAGTCGGTCTCGCCCGCGGTTCTTGCGCGCGCGTGGCAGGCGGCGATGCCGGCCTGAAGGGCGTAGGCGCCGTCGGCGCCATCCAGCGCCTCAGCGCGCGCGAGCGCCGCGAGGCCTCGCCGGATGAGCAGCTGGTCCCAGCGCGCCCGGTTCTGATCGGGGAGCAGGATGGGTTCGCCGCCCGGCCCCGTGCGCGCGGCGAAGCGCGAGGCCTGGATCTCCATGAGCGCCAAGAGCCCGTGCACCTCCGGCTCCTGCGGCGCGAGCCCTGCCAGCACGCGTCCAAGCCTCAAGGCTTCCTGCGACAGTTTCGGACGCATCCAATCCTCGCCAGCCGTCGCCGAATAGCCCTCGTTGAAGATGAGGTAGAGGACACCCAGCACCGAGGCGAGGCGCTCCGCCCGCTCAGGGCCACGGGGCGTCTCGAAGGGCACCTTCGCTTCGGCAAGCGTCTTCTTGGCGCGCACGATCCGCTGCGCGATGGTGGGCTCGGGCACGAGGAAGGCGCGCGCGATCTCGGCCGTGGTGAGCCCACCGAGCAGCCTGAGGGTGAGCGCCGCCCGCGCGTCGGGCTTCAGCACCGGATGGCAGGCGGTGAAGATGAGGCTCAGGAGGTCGTCGCCGATATCGTCGTCGAGGCCCGTGTCATAGTCCGGAACGGCGCGTTCTTCCTCTTCGAGCTCGCGGCCGACTTCGGCATATTTCCGCTCGGCGATGCGATTGCGCCGGAAGAGATCGATGGCCCGGTTCTTGGCAGCCGCCATGAGCCAGGCGCCGGGATTTCTCGGAACGCCCGACTGCGGCCACTGGTCGAGCGCCGCCACCAGCGCGTCCTGCGCCAGTTCTTCCGCCAGCCCGACATCGCGTGTGAGGCGCGCAAGCCCCGCGATGAGCTTTGCCTGCTCCATGCGGAACACCGCGTCGATGGCGCGCTGGGTCTCCACCGCGGTCATGGCGGCCGATTCAGCACTCCCGGGCCTTGAGCGCAAGGCCCGTGCCGCCGAAGGGATGCCTACTTTTCCGCCTCCGCCTTGAGCTTGGCGAGCCCGGCCTCGAAATCCGTGCCCACCATGCGGTCCATGTCGAAGAACACGTGGATGATCTTGGCGAAGAAAGGCGTGGGTCCACGCATCTCCCAGGTCACTGTCGTGGCGTCGCCCTTGGGCTCGAGCGTGAAGTCCACCAGGTTGTGCGCCTCGAAGGGCCGCTCGAAGTCGAGCTTGAGCCCGACCTTGCTCGGAGGCACCGATTCGGCGATCTCCATGCGGCCCTTGCCGACCTCGCTGTTGCCCTCCCAGGCATAGGTCGCGCCCTGGCCCGACTGTGCCCCGCCGATCGACCGCTTCATGGCCGGGTCCTTGGTTTCATAGGGCGACCAGAGCGGCCACTTGGCAAGGTCGTTGATGAGCGGAAAGATCTTTTCGGGCGGGGCGTTGATGGTTGCCGAGCGGGCGACGCTGAAGGTGTCGGGCTTCGCCGCCGCCATGGCGAGCACGACCAGCACGGCGGCGACCACCACGGCGGCGACGATGGCGAGAACCTTCAGCATCGCATGCTTCCTTTGCTAGCGGGACGCCAGTTGCGCCTGCATCTCGGGCAGCTTGGCGGCGGCCGCCCGGATGTCCTCCGGGAAGTCTGAGACCTCCTGCACCTGCCGGATCTCGATCGTTTCGTTGGCGGAGGCGGGGCAGCGTTTCGCCCATTCGATCGCCTCCTCGCGCGAGCGCACGTCGATCATCCAGTAGCCGCCGAGCACTTCCTTCACCTCGGCGAAGGGCCCATCCGTGACCCTGGGTTTCCCGCTCTCGAAGGAGACGCGGGCCCCCATGGAGGGCGGGTGCAGCCCGTCGAGCGCCAGGAGCACGCCCGCCTTCTGAAGCTCCTCATTGTACTTCATCATGGCTTCGACGGCCTCGACAGTCCCGATCGGGTCGTCCGGCTTGGCGGTTTCGTATCCCTTGGGGATCATCAGCAGCATGAATCGCATCGCATTTCTCCGTCAGATCAGGATTTTGGTTCCGGCGCCACCACCATCCACGGCACCCCGAAGCGGTCCGCCACCATGCCGAAGCTTTTGGAGAAGAAGGTCGGCTGCAGCGGCATCTGCACCTGTCCGCCGTCGGCGAGCGCATTGAAGACCTTCTCGGCCTCCTTTTCGTCCTTGGGCTCGAGCGTCAGCGAGATACCCTGGAAGTTCGGCTTGCCGGAGCACATGCCGTCCGACCCCATGACGAGGGAGCCGTCGATCATGAGCGCCATGTGCATGATCTTGTCGGACGGTCCCGGCATCTCTCCCGCGCAACCTTCGGCGGGCTGCGGCGAGTTGGCCGGGGCATCCGCGAAGCGCATCAGGGTCTGGACCTTGGCGCCGAGCGTCTTCTTGTAGAAGTTCGCCGCTTCCTCGGCGCGACCCTCGAACATGAGATAGGGGCTGACGGTCATCTGCTTTCTCCTTCTGTGGATTGCCTGCTTCTCGTCCGCGACTCAGCGGGTGTTCTTCTCGATCTGTGCGCGCTGCTTGTCTTCCTGCTCGCGCAATTCCGGTGTGAAGGCCTCACCGAAGTCTTCTGCGCTGAAAATCTGGCGGATCTCGATCTCGGAGGGGCCTTCGTGCGGGTTGGGGCAGCGCTTCACCCACTTGACGGCTTCCTCCATGGATGGCAGCTCCCAGAGCCAGAAACCGCAGATGAGCTCCTTGGTCTCGGCGAAAGGTCCATCCACCACGGTGCGATCCTTGCCCGCGAAGCGCACGCGCTTGCCCTTCGACGTGGGGTGCAGACCCTCGCCCGCCTGCATGATGCCGGCATCCACGAGCTCCTGATTGTACTTGCCCATCGCCTCCAGAAGCTCGTGGCTCGGCATCTTGCCGGCTTCTGATTCCTTGGTTGCCTTAACGATCACCATGAACCGCATCGTCGTCTCTCCTGTTCAAGCCCGCGTGGGCTGGGATTGCTCTCGTCTCTGCCCACACGTCGGACCGCTTGGCTAGGATTCGACAGCGGTCCGGAAAAATTTTGACCACTCTTGTGTCGGCCGCCGCTTGGCATTGACGTCCTAGGATTATGGCCGTAATAAACCTATTGGTTATCTACAGGAGAGGCTCATGGAACACAAGGTCGTCGGTCGTGAGGAATGGCTTGCCGCGCGCAAGGCGCATCTGAAGAACGAGAAGGCGCTGACCCGCATGCGTGACATGCTCGCGAGGGAGCGTCGAACCCTCCCTTGGGTTGAGGTCGACAAGGAATATGTGTTCGACGCGCCTGAGGGCAAGGTCACGCTCGCTCAGCTCTTCGGCGACAACAGCCAGCTCATCGTCCACCATTTCATGTGGCGTCACGATCTCGACTCCGGCTGCCCGAGCTGCTCGCTCGAGGCCGACCATGCGGAAGGCGCCATCGTGCATCTCGAGAATCACGATGTGAGCTATGTGCGGGTGTCGCGCGCGCCGGTCGAGAAGCTCACGGCCTATGCCAGGCGGCTGGGCTGGAAGGCCCGCTGGGTGTCCTCATGGGAGAATGATTTCAACTTCGACTACCATGTCTCCTTCACGCCGGAGCAGATCGCGGGTGGCAAGCTCTACTACAACTACGAGACGATCGAGGATCCGAAGTATCAGAGCGACGAGCTGCCGGGGCTTTCGGTCTTCTACAAGGACAAGACGGGACGCATCTTCCATACCTACTCAAGCTATGCGCGCGGCAACGAGGAGGTGATCGGCGCCTTTGTCTTTCTCGACCTGACACCCAAGGGCCGCAACGAGACGGAGATCATGGACTGGGTGAAGCGCAACGACGAATACGGGAAGCCGGCCGCTTCGTGCTGCCATTGACGGTCTCGGAGTTCTCAGAACGCGTTTGGGCAAGAGCGGTGAGGCGTCCCTGTATTGACTGGGCGGCCTGCCTCTGGAACGACTGGCGGCGCCTCGTCAAAGGAGAAGCGCCATGCGCTGCCATCTCGCCGTCCTCGCTTTCTTCGCCCTTGCCGTCTCGGCGCCCGCGACCCTGTCGGCGGCCGACAATTGCGCCAATGCCAGCAGTCAGGCCGAGCTCGATGCATGCTACGGCAAGGTGTACGAGGCTTCCGACAAGGAGCTGAACGCGCTCTACAAGCAGATCGAAGGGCGCCTGAAGACCGATCCGGACGCGACGAAGCTGCTGGTCGCGTCGCAGAAGGCCTGGATCTCCTTCCGCGACGCCGAATGTGCCTTCTCCACCTCCAAGAGCGCGGAAGGCAGCGTCTATCCGATGCTCCAAGCCATCTGCCTCATGGGACTGACGGAGAAACGCATCGCCGACTTCAAGGTCTATCTGAGCTGCCAGGAGGGCGACATGAGCTGCCCGGTTCCCGCCCAGTAGGAAGCCTGCGCACAGCCTTTGAACTACCAGTCGCCGGCAGCGAGTCTGGAAATGATCTCCTCATCGAGATTTGAAAAGGCTTGCGCCAAGAGGTGCTGTCCCTTCGCCGCGGCAAGCGCCGAACCGACGGCTTGTGCCATTGCCTCGTCCCACTGGTCCGACGCATGGAGCATCGCCGCGCGATGCAGCTCGTGCAGCGCACTCCAGTAGGCTTTCTCAAGCGCCGATGGAATCGGTGGGCCACGACCGTCGGCGCGAGCGATCTCCACACTAGCCGGCAGAGTGAAAAACGAGGGATCGATGGGGCCTCGGCTGTCAATCGCGATCCTGACGATGTGCGGGACAGCAGCGTATGAGCCTGAGTAGACGTCGCCCTGATGGCACAAGGCCGACCAGAGCGAAAACCACGGCTCATCCTCAACGTCGGCGGTAGGCTTAGGGTCGGCTTCGAGTTGCCGAAGCCAATCGGGAATATCGGCTGCCGAACCATAGGCATGCTCAAGTCCGGCCCAATCGGGAGCTTCCAGCGCAAGCATGAGTTCTGGCCTCCTCACCCCTCAGTTGCCGTTTCGCCGCGACGAAGCGCCAGCACGCGGTTGACCTCGCCGCCCAGCAGAAGCACGAGCGCCGAGAGATAAAGAAAGAAGAGCGCCGCGAACACTCCCGACAGACCCGCATACATGGAGGCGAAGGTCGCGAAGCGCACGAGATAGATCGAGTAGGCGATGGAAAGGATCGCCCAGACGATCACGGTCAGGAGCACGCCGGGCACGATGGCGAGGAATTTCAGGCGCTTGGCCGGGAGCAGCATGTGCGCCATGGTGAGACCCACAATCAGCACGATGACAGCCACGGGAAAGCGGATGAGGCTGAACATGCCGATCCAGCCCCTGAGCTGCGGCGCATAGCTGTTGATGAAGGCGAGGATGACGGGCGCGAAGACGATGAGAAGCGCCAGCACCAGGAGCATCACCGCCGCCGTCAGCACGAACATGACGCTGTTGGCATAGAGCACCAGCACCGGGCGGCGCTCGCGCACATTGTAGGCGCGATTGAGGCCGATCCGCACGCTGTCGACACCGCCCATGGCGCTCCAGACGGTGATGAGCGCGCCGAGGCTCAGGAGGTCCGTGCGCCGCACGGTGAGGATCGAGTGAATTTCCTTGATGAGCGGGCTCACGAGTTCGACGGGCGCGACCGAAAGCAGGAAGTCCACGACACCCTGGGCCAGCGCCTCGTTGCCGAAGAAGCCTGCCAGGGCGGTGAGGAAGATCAGGAACGGAAAGGCCGAGAACAGCGTGCGGAAGGCGATGTTGCCGGCGAGCGTCACGGCCTCGTCGGCGACGAGCCTCTTGATCGCGACCAGAAGCACGGCCGGCTGGCTCGGCTTCAGCGGCTGGGTGCGCCGCTCCTCGGCTTGCGTCTCGTCTGTCACGGGCAAGACTTAACAGGCGCGCGTGACCGGCGCCATGGGCGGGCCGCCACAGGAGAGCCGGTCAATCCCGCGACAGACCCTCGGCGCCGAGCTTCTCGAGATAGGCCTGCCAGACCGCCTCGCGTTCGCGCCCGAGCTTCAGGAGATAGTCCCAGGTATAGATGCCGGTCGAATGCCCGTCCGAGAAGAGGAGGCGGACGGCATAGTTGCCGACCTCTTCGATACGCGTGATCGAGACGTTCCGCTTGCCGGGCACCGTGACGGCCTGGTCGGGCGCATGGCCCTTCACCTCCGCGCTCGGGCTCTCGACCCGCAGGAGCTCCGCGGAAAGATCGAACGTCTCGCCCGTGTCGAAGGTCGTCCTTAGAAGCTTGCCCTGCCCGGCGAGGCGGATCTCGGTCGGCCAGGGTCGCTCGCCGGCGTCCGTCATCACTCGCCCTCGGCGAGATCCCGCGCCTCTTCCGGCAGCATTATAGGAATGCCGTCGCGCACCGGATAGGCGAGGCGCGCGGCGCGCGAGATGAGTTCCTGCCGCTCGGTGTCGTATTCCAAGGTCTGCTTGGTGAGCGGACACACCAGAAGCTCGAGCAGCTTGGGATCGACCGCCCGTTGCGCGCCGCCTGATGCCTTGTCGCCGTCGCTCATGGCCGTCCCCTATTGCAGCTTGCCGTTGTCTCCGCCGGCGCCGCGGGCGAGCGTCATCTCGGTGATGGCAATCAGCACGTCGGCGCGCGTCTTGAGATCGGCGGCCTCGAGCAGCGCCTGCTTCTCCTTCACCGCGTAGGGGCTCATGACCGAGAGCGAGTTGACGAGCGCCTCGGTCGGCGCGGCGTTGACCTCCTGCCAGTCGGCCTGGAGGTTGTTGGCCTTGAGATAGGCATCGAAGGTCTTGAGCAGCAGCGCGCGGTCCACATGCCCCTCGCCCCGTCCCGGCTCGAGATCGTCGGTGAAGGCCTCGTAGTCGGCCTCGACCTGCCGGTAGGGGGTCGCGCAGTCGAGCTCGCGCAGGATGCGGAAGCGGCAGATGCCCGAAAGCGTGATGAGGAACCGTCCGTCGGGCGTCTCCGAATAGCTGGTGATGCGTCCGGCGCAGCCGACCTTGTAGACGCTGGGCTTCTCGCCGGCCTCCTCCTCGCTTGCCGGCTGCACCATGCCGATGATGCGGCTGCCGCTCAGGGCGTCGCCCACCATCTGGAGATAGCGCGGCTCGAAGATGTTGAGGGGGAGTTCGGTGCGGGGAAGCAGCAGCGCGCCCGGGAGCGGGAACACCGCCACGCGGCGCGGCAGGTCCTCAGGCTTCTGGTAGCGATCGAGCGGGCTCATGGCGGATCAGGCGAAAAGGATGGAGGAGAGCCGCCGGCGGCCGGCAACGGTGAGCTCGTCCTTCGGCCCCCAGGCCTCGAAGAACTGCAGAAGCTGCTTGCGCGCCGCCTCCTCGTTCCAGTCGCGCTTGAGCTTGATGCTGGCGAGGAGCTGGTCCAGCGCCTCCTCGCGCTGGCCGGCGCCGTTCAGCGCCACGGCGAGGTCGATGCGGGCCTGGTGATCGGAGGGATTGGCCTCGACCGCCGAGGAAAGGCGCGCGACCTCGGAATGGTCGACAGGATGGCGCGCAAGCTCCAGCGCGGCGCGCGCCCCGGCCACGACCGGATCCGATGCCTTGGCGGCGGGAACCTGCGCCAGCGTCTTCTCGGCCGCGTCGAGATCGCCGCCCTCGATGTGGAGCTTGGCGAGGCCCACAATGGCGGCGAGGTTCTCAGGATCCGCCTGCAGGATTGCACCATAGATGGCGCTCGCCTGCTGGGCATCGCCTGCTGCAGCGACGGTGGCTGCCTCCTCCAGCATGGCCTCGATCTCCGCGCCCATGCCGTTGTCGCCGCCGAGCCGCTTGATGAAGGCCTTGATCTCGCTCTCGGGCAAGGCGCCCATGAACCCGTCGACCGGCTGGCCGTTGACGAACGCGAACACCGCCGGGATCGACTGGATGCGCATCTGAGCGGCGAGCTGCTGGTTCTCGTCGACATTGATCTTGACGAGCTTCACCGCGCCCTTGGCCTCGCGCACGATCTTTTCGAGAAGCGGGCCGAGTTGCTTGCAGGGGCCGCACCAGGGGGCCCAGAAATCGACCAGCACCGGCACCTGGCGCGAGGCCTGGATGACATCGGCCATGAAGGTCGCGGTGGAGGAGTCCTTGATGAGGTCGCCCCCGCCGTTCGTCGGCCTGCTGGCGGCGGGTGGCGGGACGGAGCCGCCCATTCCAATGATCTCGCTCATGACGTCAAAAGCCTCCAGGCGCGGGGCCGTGCCCGCCTCGTTGCCCGATAGATGGCCAATCGGGCCGGATTTTGCAACGTTTCTAGGCCGCCTGGGCCCCAGATGCCCCGAAGCTGCCCACCTCAGGCGATCTCGGCGATCAGCGGATCATGCCCCGTGGCGCGCACGAACTTTTCCAGATCCGCCGAAGCAATGGTGGTCGTGGCGGTGTTGCGGAGCGGATGGAAGTTGAGTTTTTCATGCCCCATCATCCTGGCGTCGAGCACCACGCGCACGCGGGCGCCCTCATCGTTGATGAGGGCGAAAGGGGTGACCGAGCCCGGCTCTATCCCCAGGATCTCGCGCAGAAGTTCTGGCTTGCCGAAGGAAAGCCGGGCGGCGCCAATGCGATGATGCAGGCTTTTCAGGTCGATCTCGGCGTCCTCGAGGCAGACGACGAGCCAGAGGGTGTCCTTCTTGTCCTTGAAGAACAGGTTTTTTGAGTGCGCGCCGGCGATTTCACCCCTGAGCGCCTGCGCCTCCTCGACCGTGAAGACCGGCGGATGCTCGACGGTGGAGGTCCGGATGCCGAGAGTATCGAGGCGCTGAAAAAGCTCCGCCGAGGTGGCCGGCATGGGAAACTCCTGAAAAGGCGGCCTCGGCCGCAGGGTGCGGAAACCGTGGCCCCCGCGAGGAACGAGGGGGCGGACCCGGGCTGCCCAAGTGGCTGCCGGGGCCGCGGACCTATTGCATTCGCGAACGCCCTGCGCAATAACGCGCGGTATCGCGGCATGGCGTCGCCGGCTGCCGATACATGGATGCGGGCGTAGCTCAGGGGTAGAGCACAACCTTGCCAAGGTTGGGGTCGTGGGTTCGAATCCCATCGCCCGCTCCAGTGGATCTTCGACATCAAAGAATGCCTGCACCGCCGGAGGCGAGGGGGCGCAGCCCTATGCCGCGATACCGTGACGTGGCGTGCGTTGACTGCTGCTCGTCTATTGCAACTTAAGATTAGTTAAAATAGCGATATAGCCCTCTATAGTTGCGCAACAGAAAGTATGCGGCGCCGGAGGGCACTTGGACCAGATCCTGCGGACGGCACGTCGGGCGAAGCTCGAGCTTGTCTGGGTCGACAAGGAGGTCCGCCAGCGACTCGAGCCGCGCATCCTCCTCGAAGATAGGATGAAAAGCCACGGCCTCGCCGGAGCGCCAGGAACGCGCTCCGACAACCGCCTCATCTTTGGCGACAACTTGCTGGCTTTGAAGGCGCTCGAGCAGGAATTCTCAGGCCGCGTGAAATGCTGCTTCATCGACCCGCCCTACAACACCGGCAGCGCCTTCGCGCACTACGATGACGGGCTGGAGCATTCCATCTGGCTCGGGCTCATGCGCGACCGCCTGGAGATCATTCGGCGGCTTCTTTCAGAGGAAGGCTCGCTCTGGATCACCATCGACGACAACGAGGCGCACTATCTGAAGGTTCTTTGTGACGAGGTCTTCGGCCGCCGCAACTTCGTTGCCAATGTGGTGTGGCAGAAACGTACCTCGCCCGACGCACGCCTGAGGCTCGGAGATGCCCACGATCACATCCTGGTCTTTGGCAAGGATGTGTCCCAACTTGCCCTGCGGGAAATTCCGCGCAGCGCCGAGCGGATAAGGAGCTTCCGCAATGTGGATGCCGATCCGCGCGGCCCCTGGACTTCCAGCGACTTCACAGCCCAGGGCTGGCGGCCCAACCAGATGTACAGGATCGTCTCGCCATCCGGAGCGGTCTTCGAGCCTCCTCCCGGCCGCTGCTGGGGCAATATCGAGAGCGTCTTCCTGAGGCTTGTCGCGGAGAATCGCATCTGGTTCGGCAAGCGCGGCGCATCCCGTCCGCGCGTCAAGAGCTTCCTTTCGGAACGGGAGGGTACGGCGGCCTGGAGCTGGTGGGAGAACAGCGAAACCGGTCATAATCAGGAAGCGAAGAAGGAGAGTATCGCGCTCTTCGGCGCCGGCAACGCCTTTGCCACGCCCAAGCCCGAGCGCCTCGTCAGGCGCGTGCTCGACATTGCTACGGAGCCCGGCGATCTCGTGCTCGATTCCTTCGCCGGCTCCGGCACCACGGGCGCGGTTGCTCACAAGATGGGTCGCCGCTGGATCATGGTCGAACTCGGCGAGCACTGCCACACCCACATCATTCCCCGCCTGAGAATGGTGATCGACCGGACCGACAGGGGCGGTGTAACGGAGGCCGTCGACTGGAAGGGCGGCGGCGGATTCCGTTACTTCCGACTTGCCCCTTCACTGCTTGAGAAGGACCGGTATGGCCGTGAGGTCATTAGCCACGCCTACAATGGACCGATGCTCACGGAGGCCCTCTGCAAGCTTGAGGGCTTCACCTATGCCCCGAGCGAGACTGTCTACTGGCAGCAGGGATTCTCAAGCGAACGTGACTTCTTCTATGCCACAACTCAGACCCTGTCTCAGGCACAGCTCTCCGAATTGAGCGACGAGGTGGGGCCCGGCCGCACGCTGCTGGTGCTCTGTTCGGCCTTCCGCGGCAGCTTGCACGCCTTTCCCAATCTCACGGTCCGCAAAATCCCGAACCATATCCGCTCGCGGTGCGAATGGGGTCGCGACGATTACAGCTCCAAAATTGTCGTTCCACTCGAGGCGCCGACCTCCCTTGGAAAGGTTGCACCGGGAGAGAAGAAGCCGCCGAAATCCGTTGCGGGGGCGAGCCGGCGCTGAATGGAGGGTGACGAAGGCCGGAGGGGGAAATGGCCGACAGCACTGAGCGACATGTCAACACCATAGCAGCACGCCTCAGCCTCCGAGCCCCCCAGCGGCGCTCGCTCGAAATCCTCGACCGAATCTGCATGCTCGTGCCGCCGCGCAAGGGCGTGGATCTGCCAGCAGCACTTGCCACCATCCGCACCGAGTTCCCGACGGTGAAGGACTTCGAGCGCGACTTTCCAAGCTTCTGCTTCGCACTCGCAACGGGCGTCGGCAAGACCCGCCTCATGGGAGCTTTCGTAGCCTATCTGCGCCTCGCCCACAGTCTCTGCAATTTCTTCGTTCTCGCCCCCAGCCTCACCGTCTACCGGAAGCTCATTGCCGATTTCACGCCGAACACGCCGAAGTATGTGCTGAAAGGCATCTCGGAATTCGCCGTCTCGCCGCCGCTCATCACCACCGGAGATAACTACGAACGGCAGATCGCCAGCGGCGGCAGCCTTTTCTCTACGACGATCAACATCTTCAACATCGCCAAGTTCAATACCGAGATCCGGGGCGGCCACGCGCCGCGAATACGCTCTTTCCGGGAGGAAATCGGATCGAGCTACTTCGACTATCTCGCCGGCCTCGATGATCTCGTTCTCGTCATGGACGAGTCGCATCGCTACCGCGCCACCGCCGGCGCGCGGGTCATCAACGAGCTCAAGCCCGTGCTGGGGTTGGAACTCACAGCGACGCCTTTTGTGGAGGCGCGCCCTGAGCCTTTGTGGTTCAGGAACGTGATCTACGACTATTCGCTGGCCCGGGCCATGGAGGATGGGTTCGTGAAGGAACCAGCGGTCGTGACGCGCGAGAATTTCATGGCAGCGGGCAAATCGGACGCGGCGGTCGAGAGGATCAAGCTCGAGGATGGGATCAGGCTTCACGAGGCCATAAAAGTTGAGCTTGAGACTTATGCGCTTCAGTCCGGCGAGCCGGTGGTAAGCCCCTCATGCTGGTCATCGCCCGGGATACTGCGCATGCCTCGGAGATCGTCACGCTCGTAGGATCGGAGGCGTTCTTCCAAGGTCGCTACAGGGAGAAGGTGATCCAGGTCGATTCGAGCGTGCGGGAGGATGAGACGGTAGAGCGCCTGCTGCGCGTCGAGCGTGCCGACGAGCCGACCGAAATCGTGGTTCACGTCAACATGCTGAAGGAAGGCTGGGACGTCACCAATCTCTACACCATCGTTCCGCTGCGAGCGGCGAGCGCCCGCACCCTGATCGAGCAGTCGATCGGCCGCGGGCTACGTCTCCCCTATGGACGACGCACCGGCGTCGAAGCCGTGGATCGGCTCAACATCGTGGCGCATGACCGCTTTCAGGAGATTGTGGACGAGGCCCGGCGACCGGGGTCGGTGATCCGCCTTCGGCAGGTGGTGCTGACCGAAGAGCCTGACGAGCGACAGATGAGCCTCCATATCTCGCGGCCCCGTCTTGTCGCCAAGCTCGGGCTCGAGGCGGAGATCGAGGAGACGTCGCCCGCCGGCTTCTCGGAAGAGCCCGCCATGTTCGTGCGCGAGGACCGAAGAATAGCGGAGATCGCCTACGAGCTGATGCGCGGCATGGAAACGGAGCCGGGACAGGTGCCCAGCGTTTCGTGTCTCCTGCAGCCCGAGATCCAGGAGGGGATCGTGCGCGAGGTTCAGCGCCGCCTGACCGCGTCAGGATCCTGGCCGGAAAGCCCCGGATGCGAGGACGTGGCGGGCGTGGTGGTGCGCACTGCGGAGATCGTGGTCGAGCAGACGATCGACATCCCGCGCATTCTTGTCGTGCCGCGTGGAGAGGTGCGATCGGGCTTCCGTCCCTTCACGCTCGATCTTTCACGCATGCGCTATGAGGCGCCGGGCGATACGCTCTGGGTAGCGCATCTGCGCACCGGCCGGATTGCGCGCGTTGGCATAGGCGAGGCCCATCCGGATGGGGAAAGAGGGCTTGAGGACTATGTGGTGGCGGGCCTCGCCGATCTGGACGACATTTCCTACGAACAGCATGCCGAGCTTCTCCACGAGCTTGCGGGCCGGGTCGTTCGTCATTTCCTCTCCTATCTCCCGGAAGACGAGGCGCGAAATGTGCTGCAGGCCCACCAGCAGGAGATCGCCGCATTCGTGCATGCGCAGATGCAACCGCATTTCTGGCAAGAGGCGGACGGCGGCTACGACGTCAGGATCACGCGCGGCTTCACCACGCTTCAGGAACGCACCTATGCTCGTTCCTCGGCACAGGCCCTGCTCGACTTTCGTCGCCCGCCACCTGACAGGAACGCGATCGGGCACCACCTATTCTGCGGCTTCGAGCGCTGCCTCTACGGGGAAGAGAAATTCCAATCTGACTCGGAGCGGAAACTGGCTGTCGTCCTCGACCGCGAATCGCTCAAATGGTTCCGGCCGGCGCGGGGCCAGTTCCAGATCTTCTATCGAAGCGCTCTGGGGGAGCAGGAGTATCAGCCAGATTTCGTTGCCGAACTCGCTTCGCAGATCCTGATGGCGGAA
This sequence comes from Parvibaculaceae bacterium, assembly GCA_050181295.1. GTDB lineage: Bacteria > Pseudomonadota > Alphaproteobacteria > Rhizobiales > Aestuariivirgaceae > JBFXDI01. The sequence goes on from JBFXDI010000001.1 coordinate 19,591, forward strand.
GCGAAGCCGCGCGCGAGATGACATCGTCCGATGTTCTCGCGAAGCGCGATGCTGCGGTGGAATGGTGCCGGCATGCGAGCGCGCATGCGAAGTGCCACGGCGGAAAGGCGTGGACCTACGCCCTCATTCCGCATGATGCGATCGCCGAGAACATGACGCTCGAGGGACTCATCGGCCGCTTCGTGTGCGCCTGAAAAGAGCGCGCCTCTGCGTTGCAGGGCGCTCCAGCGCTCAGGCCGCGACGCACTCCGAACAGGTGCCGCGCAGTTCTATGGTGGTCTTCGCGGTGCGGAAGCTGTGGTCCCTGGCCCAGCCCTTCAGCCGCTTCTCCACCACCGCATCGGGAAATTCGTCCACCTGCCCGCAGGATTCGCAGATGGCGAAGGCGATGAGCCCGTGGATGTGGTCGTGCGGGTGCGCGCAGGCGACAAAGGAATTGAGGCTCTCGAGCCTATGGACGAGCCCGAGCTCGATGAGCTTCTCGAGAGCGCGATAGACCTGAAGGGGAGCGCGGAAGCCATGGCCGCGCAACGCGTCGAGCAGCGCATAGGCGCCCGTCGGACCCTCCATGCGCGCCAGGGCGCCGAGCACAAGCGCCTGGTTCTTCGTAAGATTCTGGTCTGATCTCATGAGGAAGCACCTCCTGCCGGCTTCCGTCTTGTCACCGTAGCTCGCATATGTAATAACATCACAGGCCCCGATCTTCAAGCTTGGCACCTTCGTCCGGATCCCTGGCTCATGACTGAACCCTGCCTGACTTTCCGCGATCTGACGCTCGGCTACAACAGCCATCCGGCCGTCCATCACCTGACCGGAAAGGTGAAGGCGGGCTCTCTCACCGCGCTCGTCGGGGCCAACGGGTCGGGGAAGTCGACGCTCATGAAGGGCATCGTCGGCGTGCTCAGGCCCATGTCGGGCGCCTGCGAACGGGCTCCCGGCCTCCGCATCGCCTATCTGCCGCAGCAGTCGGAACTGGACCGCAGCTTTCCGGCCCGCGTCGCCGATCTCGTGACGCTCGGCCTCTGGCCGCGCCGGGGCCTGCTCGGCCGCATCACGGGTGAGGACCGCGAGGCGGTGAGCGCCGCGCTCGTCGCAGTTGGCCTCGAGGGGTTCGAATCCCGCCCCATCGACACGCTCTCCGGCGGGCAGCTGCAGCGGGCGCTATTCGCGCGCGTGCTGGTGCAGGATGCCGAGATCATCCTCCTGGACGAGCCCTTCAACGCCATAGATGCGAAAACGGTCGGCGACCTCGTGGCGCTGATCGAGCGTTGGCACGGCGAGAAGCGAACCGTGATGGTCGCGGTGCATGATCTCGACCTCGTGCGCGAGCATTTCCCGGAGACGCTGCTGCTGGCGCGCCAGCCCGTTGCCTGGGGCGCGACGCCGGAGGCGCTGAGGCCCGAGAACCTCCTGCGCGCGCGGCGCTTCGACGAGGCCTGGCACGACGATGCGCCCTGGTGCGAGCCCGATGGCCACGAGCATCTCGGCGGTCACGGCCATGCGCATGGGCACGGTCACGCGCACGATCACATGCACCGGCCGCCGGCCGCGTGAGCGTCTCCATGTACGACCTGCTCCTTGGACCTTTCGTCGAATACAGCTTCATGCAGCGGGCGCTCCTCGGCTCGCTGATGCTGTCGCTTTCCTCCTGCCCGGTCGGCGTCTTCCTCATGCTCCGCCGCATGAGTCTCGCGGGCGATGCCATGGCGCATGCCATCCTGCCGGGCGCTGCGGTGGGCTTCCTGCTCTTCGGCCTCGAGATCGTGCCGATGACCGTGGGCGGGCTCATCGCGGGCCTCGTCGTGGCGCTGGGTGCCGGCGCCGTCTCCCGCTTCACGCTGCAGAAGGAGGACGCCTCCATGGCGGCCTTCTATCTCGTGTCCCTGGCGCTCGGCGTCCTCATCGTCTCGATCCGGGGCTCGAGCGTCGACCTCATGCACGTCCTCTTCGGCACGGTGCTTGCCCTCAACGACCAGGCGCTGACCCTGATCGCGCTCATCTGCGGGCTGACACTCGGCACGCTGGCGATCGTGTGGCGGGGGCTCGTCGCGGAATGCCTCGATCCCCTGTTCCTGCGCTCGGTGAGCCGGCTCGGAACGCCCGTGCATTTCATCTTCCTGGGGCTCGTGGTGCTCAACCTCGTCGGAGGCTTCCAGGCGCTGGGCACGCTCCTCTCGGTCGGCCTCATGATGCTGCCGGCGGCGGCGGCGCGCTTCTGGACCGTGCGCATCGGCCCCATGTGTGCGCTCGCCATCGCCATCGGCGCCGTGTCCTGCGTGAGTGGCCTTCTCGTCTCCTACCACGCATCGCTGCCCTCCGGTCCGGCCATGATCCTCTCCGCCGGCGTCGTCTACCTCGCCTCGATCGTCTTCGGCACGCGCGGCATACTCGCCGTCCGCCTGCGCCCCCACCGCCACCGCACAGCCTGAAAGAAACTTCCATGCAAAAGGTCATCCGACTTGCCACGTTTTTGAGCATTATAACATTACAGTTGGCAATGCCTGCTTTAGCGAAGGAGCCGCTCAGGGTGGTCGCGAGCTTCTCGGTCATCGCGGACTTCGCCAGGAACGTGGGCGGCGACCGCATCGATCTCACGACGCTCGTCGGTCCGGGTGGAGACGCTCATGTCTATGAGCCCAAGCCCGCCGATGCCGCGGCCATGGCGAAGGCGGAGGTGGTGCTCGTCAACGGCCTGCATTTCGAAGGCTTCCTCAAGCGCCTCGTGGATGCAAGCGGCACCAGGGGCACCGTCGTCGAGCTCGCCAAGGGCGTCGAGACCATCGGCATGGAGGAAGAACATACCGAGGAGGCGGCTGAGGGTCATGACCACGATCACCCCCATGGCGACATCGACCCGCACGCCTTCCAGTCGATCGCCAACGCGAAGATCTACGTGGGCAACATCGCCGACGCCTTCTGCGTTGCGGACGCCGCCGGCTGCGGCAGCTACAAGGCCAATGCCAACGCCTACATCCGCAAGCTCGACGGAGTGGAGATGGAGGTGAAGGCCGGCATCGATTCTATTCCGCCTGGCAAGCGTGTCGTCATCACATCCCATGACGCCTTCGGCTATTTCGAGCATGCCTATGGCATCACCTTTCTCGCGCCGCAGGGCATCTCGACGGAGGCTGAGGCCTCGGCCGCCGATGTCGCGAAGCTCGTCGGGCAGGTGAAGTCCGAGAAGGCGTCGGCCGTGTTCGTGGAGAACATCACAAACCCGCGTCTCATCGAGCAGATCGCGAGCGAGACGGGGCTCAAGGTCGGAGGCACGCTCTATTCCGACGCGCTCTCGGCGCCGGACGGTCCCGCCTCGACCTATATCGACATGATGCGCCACAACGTCAGGACGCTCAGGGGCGCGATCCTCGGAGAATAGGGCTGCGCTCCCGAAGGCCTGAGGCTCAGCCCTCCAGCACCCGCAGCGCGTCGGGCCGGCAATGGAGCGTGACGGGCTGCCCTTCCACGGACACGGCGTCGCGAGGCGCCCGCACGATGATGCGCAGCGACGGTTCGGCCTGGGCCCGGGCGACGAGCCGCCGGAAACTTCCCTGGAACACGACGCTCTCAATCGTTGCCGTGCCGAGCGAAACATCGCCGGGCTCAGGCGCGAGGCGCACGTCCTCGGGCCTCAGGCATATAGCGGCGACCGCCCCGGGCTCATGGCCCGCGACGGGCAGACGGCCGAGCGGTGTCTCCAGCGCGCCGTCCTCGAGACGCCCCTCGAGGATGGTGCTTTCCCCCATGAAGGTTGCGCCAAAGCGCGTGCGGGGCCGCAGATAGACGCGGTCCGGCGGGCCGGCATCCTCGATCCGGCCCTCGTTCATCAGCACGCAGAGATCGGCGAGCGCCATCGCCTCCTCCTGGTCGTGCGTCACATGCACGAAGGCCGTGCCGACCTCGCGCTGGATGGCCTTGAGCTCGTCCTGCATCTGGCGCCGGAGCTTCAGGTCCAGCGCGCCCAGCGGCTCGTCCAGGAGCAGCACCTTGGGCTTGACCGCGAGCGCCCGGGCGAGCGCCACGCGCTGCCGCTGGCCGCCCGAGAGCTGGTGCGGCTTCCGGTCGAAGGCCGATTCCAGGCCGACCAGCCGCAGCACGCGGCGTGCTTCCAAGTCCCTTTCCGCCTTGGGAACGCCGGCGAGCATCGGGCCGAACCCGACATTGCGGCCGACCGAGAGGTGCGGGAAGAGCGCATAGTCCTGAAACACGGTGGCGGTCGGGCGTTTCGCCGGCGCCATGCGGGTGCAGTCCTCCCCGTCGATCAGCACGCGCCCTTCCGTCGGAGCGAGGAAGCCGCCGAGGATCGAGAGCAGGGTCGTCTTGCCGGAGCCCGAGGGCCCGAGCAGCACCGTGTAGCTCGACGGTTGGATGTCGAGGTTGATGCCGTTCAGCACCGGCATGACTCCGAAGCGGTGCGTGACGTTCTCGATGCGGACGATCGGCGTCATGCGCGGCGCTTCCGGAACAAGATGAGCTCGGTGAGGAGGAGCAGCACCACGGAGACACCGAAGACCAGCGAGCCCACGGCGTTGGTCTTGGGATTGAGCCCCGAGCGCAGCAAGTTCCAGATCTCGACCGGGAGCGTGGTGTCGAAGCGGGTGAGCAGGAAGGCGATCACGAACTCGTCCCACGAGAAGGTCATGGAGAGGAAGAAGCTCGCGACCAGCGCGGGCCAGAGCATGGGCGCCGTCACCAGCGCCAGCACCTGCCACTCGGCGGCGCCCAGGTCGCGCGCCGCCCGCTCGATATTGACCTGGTGATCCCCCATCTGGCTGTAGAGGATGGCGAAGCAGAGCGGCAGGTTGATCACCACATGGCCGATGGCGGCCGCGGTCAGCGATTTCGGCACGCCGACCATGTTGAACTGGATGAGCAACCCCATGCCGATGATGAGGTAGCTGACGGTCAGGGGCAGCGTCAGGAACCCACGCAGGAAGCCCGAGAACGGCAGGCGATGGCGCGCGAAGCCCCAGGCGGCGAGGAAGCCCAGGAGCACGGCGACGGCGGAGGAGCCGAGCGCCACCAGCAGTGAATGACCAAGCGCCGGCATGAGGCGGCTGTCGGAGAGCACCGTCCCGTACCAGCGCAGCGACGGCCCGTTGAAGGGCGGAATGGGGAAGAGCGTGCCCTGGAAGGAGAAGAGTACGAGAAGCGCCACCGGCAGCAGGATGAAGCCGTAGATCAGGAGGGCGTAGACAACCGCCAGGCCTCGGATCGCTGAGCGCATGCGCTACACCCGCTCGATCCGGAGCCAGCGGGCGCAGGCGATGTAGGCGAGCGTCACCACGCCCATGAGGATGAGCGCGAGCGCCGAGGCAAGCGGGAAGTCGCCGCGCCTTCCGATCTGCATCATGATGAGCTGCGGCATGAGAAGCTCGTTGTTGCCGCCGAGGATCTGCGGCGTGATGTAGTCGCCGATCGCCAGCACGAAGGTCAGGAAGGCGCCGACCATGATGCCCGGCAGCGTCAATGGCAGCACCACGTAAAGGAAGGTCTGGAAGGCATTGGCGCCGAGGTCGGCGGCGGCCTTGCGATAGCTCGGCGAGAGCTGCTTGAGGCTCGCGAAGATCGTGAGGGTGAGGAGCATCACGAAGAAATGCGTGAAGCCGATGATGGTGGCGGCGCGCGAGTTGGCGAGCTGCAGGGGCTGGGACAGGAAGCCGATGCCGATCAGCGTCTTGTTGACGACGCCGTTCTCGGCGAGCGCCAGGAGCCAGCTGTAGGAGCGCACCACGTAGGACGTCCAGAACGGCAGGATCGCCAGCATGAGGGCGAGCCGCTGCCAACGCTCCGGCACCATTTCGGCGAGGACCCAGGCGAAAGGATAGGCCAGCACCACCGAGATCAGCGTGACGGCGGCCGTGACCTGAAGCGAGTTGATGAGGGAGCGGAAGTAGCTCGGGTTCGCAAAGAACTGCGTGTAGTTGGAGAGTGTCAGCCCGCCGCCGGAGAGCGTCGTGAGGCTCAAGGCCGCCATGAAGGCGAAGGGCAGCGCGAAGAAGAGGAGCGTCCAGAGCAGCGCCGGCGACACGAGCGCCCAGGGCGCGCGGCTCTCCGCCGTCAGGCTCATCCGCGCCTCGTCGAGGCCGGCAATATCCCCGCCATCCCTTCCGCCATTCCCTTGAAAACCCTCGCCGCCCTCTCCTCGAAGCATATTGCGGCCTCGGGAGGGCGACGCCAAGCGGCTTCCTAGCTCATTGGAATCGATCCCGTTCATCCATCCGGGCCGGTTCGACCCGGATGGACCGTGATCTAGGGAATATCGGGCTTCCTCGTCTTGTCCCTGGCGGTGCGCCGGCGGATGAGCGTGTTCACGAACTCGACGCCGATCGAGAAGGCGATGGCGAAGTAGATGTAGCCGCGCGGGATGTGGAAGTGCAGCCCCTCGCCCACCAGCGCCACACCCACGAGCAGGATGAAGGCGAGCGCCAGCACCTTGATGGTCGGATGCCTTTGAATGAAGTCGCTGACGGTGGAGGCGGCGGCCAGCATGATGCCGATGGCGATGACGTTGGCGGCGATCATGATGAACAGGTGGTCGGTCATGCCGACGGCGGTGATGATCGAATCGAGCGCGAACACGAAGTCGATCACCATGATGAGGGCGATGACGCTGAAGAACGAGCTCCCGCGGCCCTGCGGCCCGTGCGTCTCGTCACCGCCCTCGACCTCGCGGTGGATCTCGACCGTACCCTTGTAGAGCAGGAACAGGCCGCCGAGCAGCAGGATGACGTCGCGCCAGGTGAGCTCGAAACCGTAAATATCGGCGATGGGGTGCGTGAGCTTCGTCAGCCACACGAGCATCGACAGCATGAGGATGCGCAGCACCAGCGCTCCCATGAGTCCGATGCGCTGTGCGGTAGCCCTCTGGTGCTCGGGAAGCCGCTGGGCGGCGATTGACAGGAAGACGAGGTTGTCGATGCCGAGGACGATCTCGAGCAGCGTCAGCGTCGCAAGCCCGAGCCATCCCTCGAGCGTGAAAGCCCAGTCGAACATGAACCCCCGCGCAGCTTTCTCCGAAGAACGACCTCGGGGAGGCAGGAAGCGCCTTCGAGGTCACGTCTCCCCAACGTGCATAAGCAATCACGATCCGCCGGTCTGCAGGAGGCCGGGCGGGTCGTGATCCAAGGCAAGATGGGATCGCACCCGCGCTCCTGCAAGACCCCGCACAGGAGTCCAGACGGCTGACTTACTAGGCGAGTGGCCGCTCGCCGAGATCCTCGGCGAGCCTCAGGAGGTAGCCGTCCGGATCCTGGACAAGGAACTGCCGCTGCCCGACCTCGACGTCGCCCGCCCTGTACCAGGCCTCCTCGCAGGCCATGAAGAGCGGCCAGCCCGCCTCCTTAAGCCGCGCCAGGACGGGACCGACGGCCGGAACCTCGATCTGGAAGTTGATGCCCCTGCCGAGGGGCGGCTCAAGGCCGCCCGTGAGCCACTGCCTCGAGGCCGGATCCCGCTGCTCCAGCATCACCTGGGCTCCGTCGAGGTCGAGATAGGCAAAGCCATCTTCCGGCCTGTCATAGGCGATCCGGAAGCCGATCAGCCCGGTCCAGAAGCGGAGGCTGCGCGCGAGGTCGGTCACCAGGAATTCAGGCACCAGTCTGGCGAACTTCAGGACATTGCGGGCTTTTGTCATCGCGGGCGGAGCTCCTGTGGGGAGCTGAGCTTAACCGATGAGGAAGTCCAGGATGAGCTTCAGATTGAGCGCGACGATCAGAAGCGCCACCACGCCGGCGGCGATGCTCACGATCCTCGGCGCTGCGAGCGGCCCGAGCTTCTTGCGGTCGGCCGTGAAGAGCACGAGCGGGATGACCGCGAAGGGAAGCTGCAGGCTCAGCACCACCTGGCTCAGGATCAGGAGCTTGGCCGTCGCGCCCTCCCCGAACATCACCGTCACCACCACCGCGGGCACGATGGCGACCGCCCGGGTGACCAGCCGGCGCAGCCAGGGCGCGAGCCTGAGCCGCAGGAAGCCTTCCATGACGATCTGGCCCGCAAGCGTGGCGGTGACGGTCGAGGAGAGGCCACAGGCGAGGAGTGCTATGGCGAAGAGAGTGGGCGCCGTGGTCGAACCCACGAGCGGCGCAAGCAGCTCATGCGCGTTCTCGAGCGATTCCACCTCGACCTCCCCTTTGGCGTGGAAGGTCGCCGCCGCGAGGATCAGGATCGAGGCGTTGACGAGGAGCGCGAAGCTTAGCGCGATGGCGGAATCGAAGGTGGCGAAGCGGATCGCCTCGCGCCGGCCTTCGAGGGAAGGCTCGAACGCCCGCGTCTGCACGATGCCGGAGTGGAGATAGAGATTGTGCGGCATGACGGTTGCCCCGACGATGCCGAGCGCCAGATAGAGCATGCCCTGGTCGGTCACGATGTCGCTGGTCGGTATCAGCCCGTCCACGACCGCCGCGACATCGGGTTGGGCGAGCACGATCTGGCCGACGAAGCAGGCGAAGATGACGGCCAGCAGCGAGATGATGAAGGCCTCGATCCAGCGGAAGCCCTTGCTCTGGAGGTAGAGCACGAGGAAGACGTCGAGCGCCGTGATGACGACGCCGAAGGCGAGCGGAATGCCGAAGAGAAGCTTGAGGCCGATCGCCGTGCCGATGACCTCGGCGAGGTCGGTGGCGCAGATGGCGAGTTCCGCAAGCAGCCAGAGCGGACGCGAGACCCAGGCGGGGTAGGCATCGCGGCAGGCTTGCGCGAGGTCGCGGCCGCTCGCGAAGGCAAGCCTCGCGGCGAGCGACTGGAGGAGGATGGCCATAAGGCTCGACAGCACCACCACCGGCAGGAGCGCGTAGGCGTAGGTCGAGCCGCCGGCGAGCGACGTCGCCCAGTTGCCGGGGTCCATGTAGCCGACCGCCACGAGATAGCCCGGTCCGAGGAAGGCGACGAAGCGGCGCCACGGCATCGTGCCGACGATGGGGATGGAGCGGTGGACATCCGAGAGCGGCGGCTCGGCGCTGCTCGTTCGCCATCCCCTGTCGGTCGCCGCTGGCTCCTCGGTGCGCTTCAACATGCCTTGCAGGCTTTATTGCTTTTAAGAACGGTTCGCAATTATCTTGCCGACATGCCCCGCGTCAAGCGCGCCGTTGACACCATCCCGTTTGCCTTACAGAGTGCGCCGCGCGCGAAAGGACCGCTCCGATGAACAAGACCAGCATCCGGCTCGAAGGGACGAATGATCCCATGGCAGCCCTTGCGGTCGCGGTCCGGAAGGCCACGAAAACGTCCACCGCGTCCTGATTCGCCTCAACCGGACTGTCCTGAAATCCGGCCCGAGGCGAGCCGGCAGGATTTTGCCGTGTCGCCCGCGCCCTGAGAAAACTGGAGCTGACCCATGGGTTACCGAGTAGCCGTCGTTGGAGCCACCGGCAATGTCGGCCGCGAGATGCTCGCCATCCTGGCGGAGCGCGAATTTCCGGTCGAGGAGGTCTACGCCATCGCCTCGCGCCGCTCGATGGGCGTGGACGTTTCCTTTGGCGACCGGACGCTCCAGTGCAAGGATCTCGAGCAGTTCGATTTCCGCAATGTCGATTTCGTGCTGATGTCGGCGGGCTCGGCCGTCTCGAAGGAATGGTCGCCGAGGATCGGCGCCATGGGCGCCCTCGTCATCGACAACTCCTCCTGCTGGCGCTACGACGCGGGAGTGCCGCTGGTGGTGCCGGAGGTCAACGCGTCCGTGCTCGAGGAGTACATGGCGCGCAAGACCCGCAAGAACATCATCGCCAATCCCAACTGCTCGACCGCGCAGCTCGTCGTGGTGCTGAAGCCCCTGCATGACATCGCGCGCATCCGGCGCGTGGTGGTCTCGACCTACCAGTCGGTCTCGGGCGCGGGCAAGGATGGCATGGACGAGCTTTGGACCCAGACCAAGGGTATCTTCGTCACCGATGCGCCGGAGCCGAAGAAGTTCACCAAGCAGATCGCCTTCAACGTCATTCCCCACATCGACGTCTTCATGGACGACGGCTCGACCAAGGAGGAATGGAAGATGATGGCCGAGACGAAGAAGATCCTCGACCCGAAGATCAAGCTCACAGCGACCTGCGTGCGCGTGCCGGTGTTCGTCGGACATTCCGAGGCGGTCAACATCGAGTTCGAGAAGCCGATCAGCGCCGAGGAGGCGCGCGACGTGCTGCGCGAGGCGCCGGGCTGCCTCGTCGTCGACAAGCGCGAGAATGGTGGGTACGTGACGCCGGTCGAATGCGTCGGCGATTACGCGACCTTCGTGTCGCGCATCCGCGAGGACATGACGGCGGAGAACGCCCTGAACCTGTGGATCGTGTCGGACAATTTGCGGAAGGGTGCGGCGCTGAACACGGTGCAGATCGCCGAAACACTCATCAATCGCGGCCTGCTGCGGCAGGCCGCCTGATACGCGCAACCGGAACGCCACAAACCTTCCGATCGGGCGACGCAAGCCAGCGCTCGCCCGATCCGCCTTCCCGGCGCTCCCTCATAGGAAGCACCGGCTCGCACCGCAATCGGCCGTCGGCTTAATGGCCCGAAAGCTGGGCCTCCATGCGGGCGATCTCGTCCTTCAGTTTCAATTTCTTGCGCTTCAACTCGGCGATGTGCAGGTCATCCGCAGCGGGATGGGTCAGCTCTTCCGCAATCTCGGCCTCGAGGGCCCGGTGCTTGGCTGACAACTCACTGAGATGCGCTTGGACGGTCATCCACACCTCCATATTTCATGAGTCCGACAAAAGGCAGTGTGACACAGATGCGACGGCTTGTCGAACGCGCGCTGGTTGATGGCTGTTCCGGAGACTTGCGCGTGGCTGCGAAGCCCGCGACAATGCAGCCGGTCGAGCGAGAGGGACGGCCGGATGGACCTTTCGACGGAGGAGTTGCGGGAACGCCTCCTGCAGATCAAGCAGCAGCACCGCGATCTCGACGCGGCGATTGCGAGCCTCGAAGCGAGCGGGACGGCCGACGCCCTGCAGCTCAGGCGGCTCAAGAAGCAGAAACTGCTGCTGAAGGACCAGATCGGAATGATCGAGGACCAGCTTCTGCCGGACATTATCGCGTAGGACGCTCAATGGTCTTCGACATGAGCCGCAGGGCCGTTCTCCGGCGCCTCACCGGCCTTCTGCCGCTCATTGCGCTCGCCCAAGACCCTGCCCGGGCGCAGAACGGCATGATCCGCATCCTCGCCTATGGCGACAGCCTCACCGCCGGCTACGGTCTGCGGGAAAGCGAGGCCTTTCCGGCCCGGCTCGAGGCAGCGCTCCGCGCCCGCGGGCAACAGGTCACGGTGATCAACGGAGGGGTTTCCGGAGACACCTCCCGCGGGGGCCTCGAGCGGCTCGAATGGACCCTTTCCGACCCCCCGAACGCGGTGATCCTGGAACTTGGCGCGAACGATGCGCTGCGCGGCATTTCCGCCGCCGAAACCCGTGCCAACCTGCGCGCCATGCTTAGAAAGCTTGCCGACCGGAAGATTCCGGTGCTGCTCGCCGGGATGCGCGCGCCGCGCAATCTCGGGTCCGACTACGAGAACGAGTTCAACCCGATCTTTGCCGAGCTCGCGACGGAGTTCGGGGTCGAATTCTACCCGTTCTTCCTGGAGGGGGTCGCCGCCGAACCGACGCTCAACCAGCCGGACGGCATGCACCCGAACGCCAAGGGCGTGGAGAGGATCGTCGAGCAGATGCTCGACCCCGTCCTCAAGCTCATCAACCGGTTGCGCGGCTGAGGCGCGGGGCCCACATTAGGCGCTAAGAGATTCGCGACAAGCGAACGGACCGGACCCCGCATTCGAGGAGGCCCGCCATGCCCCGTCTCTTCACCGGCATCGAAATCCCGCCCGACATTGCAGCCGACCTCGACCTGATGAAGGGCGGAGTGTGGGGCGCACGCTGGATCGAGCCGGAGAACTTTCACCTCACCTTGAGATTTGTCGGTGACGTTGACGAAAACGTCAGCTCCGAGCTTGCCCTGATGCTGCAGGGCGTCTCGCCTCCGGCCTTCACAATGCAATTGCGGGGCGTGGGAGCCTTCGGAGGCGCCAAGCCGCACACGATCTACACCGGTGTTCCGGAGAATCCCGCCTTGCGGCGGCTCCAGGCTGCGCAGGAGCGCATCTGCCAGGCGGTGGGGCTGCCGCCGGAGCAGCGGAAATATACGCCGCATGTGACGCTGGCCCGTCTTAGGCAGGCCAATGCCGGCGAGGTCCAGCGCTTCATCGCCGCCCACAATCTCTATGCGAGCCGTCCCTTCGAGGTGACGAGCTTCGTCCTCTTCTCCTCCCGTCCTTCGCGGGGTGGCGGCCCCTATGCCGTCGTGGAGCGCTTCGATCTGCGCCGACAGGAGCCCGATCTTTCCAGCCGCGCGGCGGCCGGGCGCTGAAGTCTGTATTGCGTGTAACTTGAAGTCGACGCGCTCATGGCCCATATTGCATGAGCATTCAAAGGCCTAACGAGGGAGTGGATATTCCGATGGCTGACCTGAACTACCGGACCGGCTCGCAGACCGGCGTCGGCGCTCGCGTCATCGACGAGGGCCTGCGCGCCTACATGCTCCGCGTCTACAACCTCATGGCTCTCGGAGTGGCGGTAACGGCGCTCGTCGCGCTGTTCCTCGCCAACAACCAAGCGCTCATGCTCACGATCGCAAGCGGTCCCATGATGTGGGTGCTGTTCTTCGCGATCCTGGGTCTCGGCTTCTTCGCGCCGCGCCTCATCTTCTCGGGCAACAGCGCCCTGGCGCATGCGGCCTACTGGGGCTACGCGGTGCTATGGGGCCTCATCATCTCCCCGATGATCGCCCGCTACATGGGCATCGACGGCGGCAGCCTCATCGTGCAGGCGCTCGGCATCACGGCCGTCACCTTCGGCGCCACGAGCCTTGCCGGCTACGTGACGAAGCGAGACCTCTCGGGCTTCGGCGGCTTCTTCATGATGGCCTCGATCGGCCTCGTGCTGGCGATCATCGCCAACGCCATCTTCTTCCAGAGCGTGGGCATGAGCCTCGTCGTCTCGATCCTCGTCGTGCTGCTCTTTTCGGCCGTAACGGCCTGGGAGACCCAGCGGATCAAGGAGATGTATGTCGAGGGCGACGCCGTGGGCATCGCCCAGGGCAAGGCCATCTTCGGCGCCTTCATGCTCTACGGCTCGTTCGTGACCATGTTCGTGCACATCCTGAACATCCTCGGGATCATGCGCTCGAGCGACTAAGTCTTTTTGCAGCAGCACCAAGGGAATGGCCGGGCTTCGTCCCGGCCTTTCTCTTTTTTGCGCCCATCCGGCACAAACAACGCCCGGCTCAATGACCGGGCGTTTCTGACTTTGGGAAAGCCTGTCAGGCCCAGTTGCGGATGTCGACGAAGTGCCCCGCGATCGCCGCCGCCGCCGCCATCTGCGGCGAGACGAGGTGGGTGCGTCCCTTGTAGCCCTGTCGGCCCTCGAAATTGCGGTTCGAGGTGGAGGCGCAACGCTCCTCGGGGCTGAGCTTGTCCGGATTCATGGCAAGGCACATGGAGCAGCCGGGCTCGCGCCATTCGAAGCCCGCCGCCTTGAAGATCCTGTCGAGGCCTTCCTGCTCGGCCTGCTGCTTCACGAGGCCCGATCCCGGCACGATCATGGCGTTGACGCCCTGATGCACGTTCCTGCCCTCGACCATGCGCGCCGCGGCCCGCAGATCCTCGATGCGCCCGTTGGTGCAGGAGCCGATGAACACCCGGTCGAGCCGGATGTCGGTGATCCGCGTGCCGGGCGCCAGGCCCATATATTTGAGCGCCCGCCACTTGGCCGCCCGCACGTTCTCGTCCTCGATCTCGTCAGGGTTGGGCACCTTGCCCTCGACCGAGGCCACGTCCTCGGGGCTCGTGCCCCAGCTCACGATGGGAGGCAGGCTTGCGGCGTCGAGCTTCACTTCGCGGTCGAAACGCGCGCCCTCGTCGGAGACGAGCGTGTCCCAGTAGCGCCGCGCCGCGTCCCAAGCCGCGCCCTTGGGCGTGCGGGGCCGGTCCTTGAGATAGGCGTAGGCGGTCTCATCGGGCGCGATGAGGCCGGCCCTCGCGCCGCCCTCGATCGACATGTTGCAGACCGTCATGCGGCCTTCCATCGAGAGGGCGCGGATGGCCTCGCCTGCATATTCGAGCACGCTTCCCGTGCCGCCGGCCGTGCCGATCTCGCCGATGATGGCGAGTATGATGTCCTTGGCGGTCACACCCTCGGGCAGCCTGCCGTCGACGGTGACGCGCATGTTCTTCGCCTGCTTCTGGATCAGCGTCTGGGTCGCGAGCACATGCTCGACCTCGGACGTGCCGATGCCATGCGCCAGCGCTCCGAAGGCGCCGTGGGTCGAGGTGTGGCTGTCGCCGCAGACGATGGTCGTGCCTGGAAGCGTGAAGCCCTGCTCCGGGCCCACGATGTGAACGATGCCCTGGCGGCGGTCGAATTCGTTGTAATACTCGATGCCGAATTCGCGCGCGTTCTCGGCGAGCGCCGCGATCTGGATGGCGCTCTCGGGATCGGGATTGGGAAGCGACCGGTCGGTCGTCGGGACATTGTGGTCGACGACCGCCAGCGTCTTCTCGGGCGCGCGCACCTTGCGGCCGGTCATCCTTAAGCCCTCGAAGGCCTGCGGGCTCGTGACCTCATGCACGAGATGCCGGTCGATATAGAGGAGGCATGTGCCGTCCTCCTGCCGGTCGACCACGTGATCCTCGAAAATCTTGTCGTAGAGCGTGCGCGGGGCCATGGCTTCATCTTCCGCAAGGAAATCTCGCGTTCTCTTAACCCATTATATTTGTCCGCGAAAAGCCAAATCCAATGCATGGCGGCCGGGTCAGGATTGCGCCCCGGTTCCCGCGTCAGGAGCCGGCGAGGCGAGCGACGATGAAAAAGGCTTCCGCCGGCCCGCCGTCGCGGGTCGGCTCGAACGTACGATGGAGGGTGGCGAGGCGGCCAGCCCGCTCGAGCCGCGCGAAATGCTCGGAAAATCCGCCGCTCTCCCAGAATGCGCTTGCGACGACGGCCGCGAGCAGGCCGCTAGGCTTAAGGAGGCGCAAAACCTCCGGAAGCGCGCGGGCGTCCACATGGCCGGTGGTGAAGGTGCCGGCGCTCACAGCCGCGGCATACTGCCGGGACGCGACAGGCAAGGGCGCCATGAGATCGGCGGCGATCGCCTCGCGATAGATCTTCCGGCCCTGCGCCACGGTGAGCATGTCCGGCGATAGGTCGAGACCGTCCACGGGCGAGAAGCCCAGCATCTTGAGTTCGGCGCCTAGCCGGCCCGTGCCGCAGCCGAGATCGAGGACGGGGCCTTTGCGCTCGCCCGCGTGCATCGACAGGAGCTCCGCGATCCGTAGCGTGCCCGTGAAGCGCAGGCGCTCGAAGACATCGCGGTCGTAGTCGCGCGCCCAGTCCCGATAGTGGCGGACCGCATCTTCCGCGGAGCCGAGCGCACGGGCGCGCAGCATCCTTGCGCCGGCGTCTTCCTCCTCTCCGCTCATCCGCCCGTCTTCCGCCACGCGCAGTACCAGCCGTCGGGCTCGCGTGCGCTCTCGTAGAAAATCCCCGGCTCGAAGACCAGCCGTTCAAGCCGCGACTGTGCCGCGAGCGCCTGAAAGCGCTGCTCGAAGCGCGACTCTTTCCAGACGTCCCGATGCACCGTGCAGACGATCACGCCGCCGGCCTTCAGCACACGAAGAAGCTCGTCGAGGCATTCCGCGCCGATATGGCCATGGGTGAAGGTGCCGACGCAGGCGACAACGTCATAGGTTCCGTCGGACAAGGGAAGGCGCCGTGTGAGATCGGCCTGATGCAGCCGGCCGAAGAGCCCGCGCGAGCGGGCGGTGTTCAGCATCTCGGCCGACATGTCCACCCCCTCGAAGCGCGAGAAGCCGCGCCGCGCCAACTCGAGCGTCAGGAGTCCCGTGCCGCAACCGACATCGAGGATGTGGGCACGCCGGTCCTGAGTGACACGGCCGACGAGCCCGGCGAGCCGGGTCGGCGAGATATAGCCGAGGCCAGTGAGCATGGTGTCGTCGTAGGAGGAAGCCCAGTCCTGATAGAGGGAGAGCGATTCCTCCGGGGACGCGAGCCCGTACGCCCGCTCGAGAAATTTCGCCGCAGCGGGGCTCACCGACGGCGGAATGGAGTTTCCGGTGCTCATGCCGGCTATCCTATCGCATCCGCGCGCGATCTCCTCCATGATCGAGCATCAGCCCGACCGGCAGCCGACCGGCCCGGCGCGATCCCCGAGCTTTCCTTTCCCCGCGATGTCCGCCATTGCCCTGATCGTCGTCCCCGTCTTCGCGCTGATCGCGGTCGGCTATCTCGCGGCGCGTTTCGGCGCCATCTCCGGAGAGGCGATCCGCGGGCTCTCGCAGTTCGTCTTCAACTTCGCCATGCCGGCACTTCTCTTCCGCACCGCCGCCGCGGTCGATTTGGGCAGCATGCATCCCTGGGGCGTCTGGGGGGCCTATTTCGGCGGCGCGGCCGTCGTCATCGCGCTTGCCGTCCTGATCTCGCGGCGGGTTCCGGCGCTGTCGGCGGCGGGCGGCTCCGCCGCCGGCATCACCGCGAGCTTCGGCAATCTCGTGATGATGGGGCTGCCGCTGTCGCTGGCGGGCTTCGGCGAGGAGGGGATCGTGCCCGCAGCCGTCCTGGTCTCCGTGCATGCCCCGGTGCAGTGGCTTGTCGCCACGCTCATCGCGCAATGGGCGGACCGGGGGCCCGGCCGGCCCATGGGAGAGGTGATGTGGCAGTTCCTGATGGGCCTCTTGCGCAATCCCATCATCGCGGCGCTGCTCGGCGGCCTTCTGTGGGGCGCGCTGGGCCGGCCGATCCCGGAGATCGTGGACCGCCCGCTCGAGCTCCTGGGGCAGGCCGGCACGCCGACCGCGCTCTTCGCGCTCGGCGCATCGCTCGCGGCGCACGGGCTCAGGGGCCAGCTCGGCGCCGTCGCCATCGTCATGGCGCTGAAGATGCTGCTCTTCCCCGTGCTCGCCTGGCTGCTCGCGACGCAAGTCTTCGCGCTCGGCCCCGTCCAGACGGGCATCGTCGTGCTCTTCGCCGGCCTGCCGGCGGGCGCCAACGCCTATATCTTTTCCGAGCAGCACCGGGCGGCCGTTCCCGTCGCCTCGGGGGCGATCGTTCTCGGAACCGCGCTCTCGATCGTCACGATCTCGGTGACGCTCCTGCTGCTTGGACCTGCCTGAGCCGGCGTAGCCCGCAAGGAGCGTCAGCGCATTGCGGGACTAGGATCCCGGATTGCGCTCCGCTTCATCCGGGCTACGGTCGATCAGTTCTTCGCGATCTGCTCGGCCTTGCCGACCAGCACCTCGGCCTGTCGGATCGAGGCATAGTCGATGAGCCTTCCGTCGAGCGACACGGCACCCTTGCCGGCCTTGGCCGCCTCGTCCATCGCCTGCAGGATGCGCTTGGCCCGTGTGACCTCCGCCTCGCTCGGGCTCATCACCTCGTTGGCGAGCGCGATCTGGGAAGGGTGGATGGCCCACTTGCCCTCGCAGCCGAGCACCGCGGCGCGATAGGCGGCCGCCCGGTATCCGTCGGCATCGGAGAAGTCGCCGAAGGGGCCATCGACCGGCCTGAGGCCATTGGCGCGCGCCGCCACCACCATGCGGGCGAGCGCATAGTGCCACATATCGCCCCAGTGCACCTGGCGCGAGCCGTCTTCAGCCTTGTCGGTGAGGACGGAGTAGTCCGGATTGGCGCCGCCGATATTGGTGGTGCGGGCGCGCGTCGAGGCGGCGTAGTCGGCGACGCCGAAATGCAGCGACTCGAGCCGCTTGCTCGCGCCTGCGATGGCCTCGACGTTCTGCATGCCGAGCGCCGTCTCGACGATGAGCTCGAAGCCGATCTTCTTCTTGCGCTTGGTCGCGGTCTCGATCTGGGTCACCAGCATGTCGAGCGCGTAGACATCGGCGGGCGTTCCGATCTTTGGGATCATGATGAGGTCGAGCCGCTCGCCCGACTGCTCCACCACGTCCACGACGTCGCGATACATGTAGTGGGTGTCGAGGCCGTTCACCCGCACCGACATGGTCTTGCGTCCCCAGTCGATGTCGCGCAAGGCCTCGATGATGTTCTTGCGCGCCTTCTCCTTGTCGTCGGGAGCGACCGCGTCCTCGAGATCGAGGAAGATGACGTCGGCAGCGGATTTAGCAGCCTTTTCAAAGAGCTGTGGCTGACTTCCGGGCACCGCCAGCTCGCTGCGATTGAGCCTGGCCGGAGCCTGTTCGACGACTTTGAAGCTCATGGAGCGCTGTCCCCTTCAGGTGATGTGCGTGCCCTTGGGGCCGAGGATCAACGGGAAGACAGGCGGTCGCGTCAAGCGAAACTTGGTCGCATGGCCGGCTTGAAATCGCTCCGTATACGGATAAATGGCTCTTCACGGACGGTGACCGAGCAGCTCCTGTCAGATCCGCTCGTCGCGCGTGTTGAGGCCCGAGGAGTAGTAGAAGGCGATGGCCTGGGCGCGGTTGTCGACGGCCAGCTTGTCGAACAGGTTGCGCAGGTGGAACTTCACCGTGTTGACGGCGATGCCGTGCTCGCTCGCGAGCGCCTTGTTGGTGAGCCCGCGCGCCAGCGAGCCGAGGAGCATCCGCTCCCGCGCCGTGAGCGACTGGACGGGATCGCGGTTGAGCTCGCGGAGATCCACGAACGGAAACATCATCTGCCCTCGTGCGACGCCCTCGACGATGGCGAGCAGTTCCTCGGGCGACTTGTCGCGCGAGCAGAAGCCGGCGGCGCCGGCCGCCATCACGCGGCGGATCGCATCCTGGGTGTCCGACGATCCGTAGACGACGATGCGGGGGCCGCCGCCCCGCTCGCGCAGCGCCAGGAGCAGCCGCTCGCCGCCGAGCTTCGGCAGCACCCAGTCGACGATGCCGACCCCTACCGGCACGCGCTGCACCGCATCGAGGAACGACTCTGCGCTGTTGGTGGTGACCACCAGGCTGAACCGCGGATCGCGCTCGAAGAACTCGGAAAGGGCGGCCAGCATCAGCGGGTTGCTGTCCGCGAGCGCCACCTCCACCGGCTTCATCGGGTGATCGGCATCGATCAGCGGCATTGCAAAATACCACCCATCCGAACGGGTGCCTCCCTCAAGCACCGGCAGCTTTCCAGCCCTAATGGGTGGGAAGACTATCACACTTCTGGATACCCACAAGCAGGTGATCGGAATGTTGCCTCCGACATCCCGCTCCGTGAGACTTGCTTCCGAACTTAGCGATTGGGGCGGTCATTTCGGACGCCCACGGAAGAGGGAGAAGACCCATGCCAGGCCTGCGCGGATTGTTCATTCCAGGCCCCACCAACGTTCCGGATCGCGTGCGCCGGGCCATGGACATCCCCATGGAGGACCAGCGGGCGCCCGATCTCCCCGCCTTCATCCTCCCCCTCTTCGAGGACGTGAAGAAGGTCTTCAAGTCGAAGGCAGGCCAGGTCTTCCTCTTCCCCTCCTCCGGCACCGGGGGCTGGGAAGCCGCCATCACCAACACGCTGTCGCCCGGCGACAAGGTGCTCGCGGCGCGCTTCGGCCAGTTCTCGCATCTCTGGATCGACCTCTGCCAGCGCCACGGGCTCGACGTCGAGGTCGTGGACTGCGAGTGGGGAGAGGGCGTGCCCGTCGAGATCTTCGCGGAGAAGCTCAAGGCCGACAAGGCGCGCGCCATCAAGGCGGTGCTCGTCTGCCAGAACGAGACCGCGACCGGCGTCACGAGCGATGTCGCGGGCGTTCGCAAGGCGCTCGACGCCGCGGGCCATCCCGCGCTCCTTTTCGTCGATGGCGTCTCCTCCATCGCCTCGATCGATTTCCGCATGGACGAGTGGAAGGTCGACGTCGCGGTCGCGGGCTCCCAGAAGGGCTTCATGCTGCCGGCCGGCCTCGCCATCCTCTGCGTCAGCCAGAAGGCGCTCGCGGCCGCAGGCGACGCCAAGCTCCGCCGCTGCTACTTCGACTTCGCGGACATGGGCCGCATGAACAAGGACGGCTACTTCCCCTATACCCCGCCGCTGTCGCTCATCCGGGGCCTGAGGGCCTCCGTCGACCTGCTGCTCGAGGAAGGACTCGAGAACGTCTTCGCGCGCCATCACAGGCTCGCCGAGGGCGTGCGCCGCGGCGTTGCCGCCTGGGGCCTGAAGCTCTGCGCCAGGGCGCCGAAATGGCATTCCGATACGGTCAGCGCCATCGTGCTGCCGGAGGGCTTCGATTCAGCGAAGCTGCTCCGCCATGCCTATGCCCGCTACGGCCTGTCGCTCGGCGCCGGCCTGTCGAAGGTGGCAGGGAAAGTCTTCCGCATCGGCCATCTCGGCGACCTCAACGAGCTCATGGTGCTCTCGGCGCTCGCGGGCTCCGAGCTCGCGATGATCGATCTCGGCGTGCCGGTCAAGGCAGGCTCGGGCGTCGGGGCGGCGGTCGAGTACTTCCACGCCGAGGCCGCAGGCCTGAAGCAGGCCGCCGAGTAGCCGATCAATCGCGAAACACCCGAGGGGAGCTCGAACCATGGACATCCACGAATACCAGGCCAAGGAGCTCTTGTCGGGTTACGGCGTGCCGGTGCCGCGCGGCGGGCTTGCCTATTCGCCCGAGCAGGCGGCCTATCGCGCCCGCGAGATCGGCGGCCACAAGTGGCTGGTGAAGGCGCAGGTGCATACCGGCGGGCGCGGCAAGGCGGGCGGCATCAAGCTCTGCTCCTCCGAGCATGCGGTCGAGGACGCCGCCAACGAGCTCTTCGGCAAGCGCCTTGTCACGCATCAGACGGGCCCTGCCGGCAAGGTGGTCTACCGCCTCTATGTCGAAGGCGCGGTCACCATCAAGCAGGAGCTCTATCTGGGCTTCGTGCTCGACCGGAAGTCCGAGCGCGTGATGGTCGTGGCCTCGGCCTCGGGCGGCATGGAGATCGAGGAGATCGCCGAGAAGACGCCCGAGACCATCATCCGCAGCGTGGTCGAGCCGGCGGTCGGCATGCAGGCCTTCCAGGCGCGCGAGATCGCCTTCCGCCTCGGGCTCGAATCGGGCCTCGTGCAGCAGATGGTCAACACCATTCTCGGCTGCTACCGCGCCATGGACGAGCTCGACGCGACGATGCTCGAAATCAATCCGCTGGCGGTGACCGAGGACGGCCAGATCCTCTGCCTCGACGCGAAAATGACCTTCGACGACAACGCGCTCTTCCGGCTGCCGCACATCTCGGAGCTGCGCGACAAGTCGCAGGAGGACCCGCGTGAGACCCGCGCCGCCGACCGCGGCCTCGCCTATGTGGGCCTCGACGGCAATATCGGCTGCATCGTCAACGGCGCCGGCCTCGCCATGGCCACCATGGACATGATCAAGGCGGCGGGCGGCGAGCCGGCCAACTTCCTCGATATCGGCGGCGGCGCGACGCCGGAGCGCGTGGCCAAGGCCTTCCGCCTCGTCATGTCGGACGAGAACGTGCAGGCGATCCTTGTCAACATCTTCGCCGGCATCAACCGCTGCGACTGGGTGGCCGAGGGCGTGGTGCAGGCGCTCGAGAAGAACCCGGTCGGCGTGCCTGTCATCGTGCGGCTGGCCGGCACGAACGTCGAGGAGGGGCGGAAGATCCTTGCCCGCTCCGGCCTGCCGATCATCCGCGCCAACACCCTCGCCGAGGCCGCGCAGCGCGCCGTCACGGCCTGGAAGAACAATCCCCGCGAAGAGCTGAGGGCCGCGTCATGACCATCCTCATCGACCGTTCCACGCCCGTCCTGGTGCTCGGCGTCACCGGCCGCATCGGCTCCTTCCACACCAAGGAGATGCTCGACTACGGCACCAACATCGTGGGCGGCGTGACGCCCGGCAAGGGCGGCGGCAAGGAGCACGGCGTGCCGGTCTTCAACACTGTCAAGGAGGCCGTCGAGGCGACGGGGGCCACGGCTGCCGCGGTCTTCGTGCCGCCGCCCTTCGCGGCGGATTCGATCATGGAATCGGCGGATGCGGGCCTCAAGCTCTGCGTCGCCATCACCGATGGCATTCCCGCCAAGGACATGATCCGGGTCAAGCGCTACATGCGCCGCTACCGGCAGGAGAACCGCATGCGGCTGGTCGGCCCGAACTGCGCCGGCGTCATCAGCCCCGGCAAGGCGCTCTGCGGCATCATGCCGGGCCACATCTACCTCCAGGGCAATGTCGGTATCGTCGGCCGCTCGGGCACGCTCGGCTACGAGGCGGCGGCTCAGATGAAGGACCTTGGCATCGGCGTCTCGACCAGCGTCGGGATCGGCGGCGATCCGATCAACGGCTCCTCCTTCAAGGATATCCTCGAGCTCTTCGAGGCCGATCCCGACACACATGCGGTGATGATGATCGGGGAGATCGGCGGACCGCAGGAAGCGGAAGCCGCCGAATACATCCGCGACAACATGAAGAAGCCGGTCGTCGCCTACGTTGCGGGCCTCTCGGCCCCCAAGGGCCGGCGCATGGGCCACGCGGGCGCCATCATCTCCGCCTTCGGCGAGAGCGCCAGCGAGAAGGTCGAGATCCTGCGCGAGGTCGGCGTCGCCATTTCGCCATCGCCTTCCGAGATCGGAACCACGGTCCAGGCCGTGCTGAAGAAGGCCGCGTAGACGCTTCGTGTGCTTGTCATGCCCGGACTCGTTCCGGGCATCCATGAACACCGGCAGCGCAACGGTTGCAGGGATCGGTGTTCATGGATTGCCGGGACAAGCCCGGCAATGACATTGGAGGAAGCTTGAGCACGCGGTTCGCTGGCATGACGGCAAGATCCGGCATGCGGGAGGATGACATGACTGCAACCGCACTCGCATCCGTCGGGCATCCCGCAAGGCAGGACTTCGCCACGGAAGCCCCCACCTACCTCGACCATCTGATCGACCTTCTCTGGGGCGAGTTCGCGGCCGTGGTTTCGGCGCGCGAGCCCCGCGCCCTCGACCTCTTCCATTGCGGCACCGGCTTCCCGGATGATGCCTCGGCGCGCGTCGCCGGCCTGCAGGCGATCGGCGTCTGGCTGCAGCTTCTCTCGATCGCCGAGGAGAACGCCGCCATGGAGGCTCGCCGCGTGGTCGAGAAGACGGGCGGGCCGGATCAGGTGATCGGATCCTTCTCCAACGTCCTTTCGGACGTCGCGGCGGCCGGCGTCGATGCCGGGACGGTGGGTCGCACGCTGGCGCGCGCCGACATCCGTCCGACCCTCACCGCGCATCCGACAGAGGCCAAGCGGGTGACGGTGCTGGAGATCCACCGGCGCATCTATCTGAAGCTCATGGATCTCGAACAGAGCCGCTGGACGCCGCGCGAGCGGCAGGGCCTCACCCTCGCGCTCAGGGGTGAGATCGACCTTCTCTGGATGACGGGAGAACTCCGGCTGGAACGTCCCACCGTCGAGCAGGAGATCGCCTGGGGGCTGCACTTCTTCCGCGATATCCTGTTCGACGCGGCCCCCCAACTCCTCGACCGCTGCGACGCCGCGCTCGAGCGGCATTTCCCGGAGACGGCGCTCTCGGCGCCCCCGGCTCTCAGGTTCTCGACCTGGATCGGCGGCGATCGCGACGGCAATCCGAATGTCACGGCCGGCATCACCCGCATGGCTTTCGCGGAAGGCCGTCGCGCCAGCATCGAGCGTCTGCGCCGTCGCGCCCGCGATCTTGCCCGCGCCATGAGCATCTCGTCCAACGTGGTGCGCCTGCCCGATGCGCTGACGCGACGCTGCGAGGAGTTGCTCGCGGAGGCCGATGCCGGCGGCTCGATCGCGCGCCGCAATCCGAGCGAGACGCTCCGGCGCTATTTCTCCGCCATCGACCGCAAGCTCGCCGCCATCGAGGACGGTGATGCCGGCGTTCCCTACGAGGAGCCTCGCGCGCTCGTGCGCGACCTGGCATTGGCGGAGCGGGCGCTGCATGAGGTCAAGGCAGGCGCGGTCGCGCTCACGATGCTGAAGCCGCTCAGGCGCGAGGCGGAGGTTTTCGGCTTCCACACGGCGAGCCTCGACCTGCGGCAGAACTCAACCGTCATCAACCGCGCGCTCTCCGAGGTGTGGAGCGCGCTTGATGGACCGGACGGCGACGCCCCCCGGCCCGGCACGTCCTCCTGGTCATCGAGGCTCAGACAGGAGCTGTTGAAACCCATGGAGACGCCGCCACTGTCGGGCCACCTGTCGCCCGAGGCGGACGACACGCTGCAGCTCCTCGCCTTGCTGAAGGAGACGCTCGAGGGCCCGAGCCGGGAGGCCGTGGGCGCCTTCATCCTCAGCATGACCCGCTCGGCCGACGATCTCCTCGCTCTCTATGTGCTCGCTAAATATGCCGGCCTCTGCAGCGATCCGGAAGGCGTGGACGCCGTGCGGCTCGCGATCGTGCCGCTGTTCGAGACCATCGAGGATCTGAGACGCGCGCCGCAGGTCCTCAAGCAGCTCATGGCCGTCGGCATCGTCAAGCGGAGCGTCAGGCTGCAGGGCGGCGTGCAGGAGGTGATGGTCGGCTATTCCGACTCCAACAAGGACGGCGGCTTCCTCTGTTCGACCTTCGAGCTCATCAAGGCGCAGACATCGATCATGGTGGCGGCGCGGGAGGCCGGGATCGAGGCCCGCTTCTTCCATGGTCGCGGCGGCTCCGTGAGCCGCGGCGGAGCACCGACGGGACGCGCGATTGCGGCGCAACCCGCAGGCACCGTCGGTGGGCGCCTGCGCGTCACCGAACAGGGGGAGGTTGTTTCCTCGAAATTCGCCAACCGCGGCACCGCGCTCTACCATCTCGAGCTCCTGGCGGCGAGCGCCATCGCGCACACGCTCAAGTCGGAGCACGAGCCGCAGCTCAGATCCAACCCCGAGCATGACGAAGCGCTTTCCGCGCTCGCCGGCATCTCCCAGAGCCGCTATCAGAGCCTCATCGAGCATCCAGGCATGCTCTCCTACTTCCATGCCGCGAGCCCGGTCGAGGAGCTGGCGCTGCTTCGCATGGGCTCAAGGCCCACGCGCCGCTTCGGCGCGAAGGGCATCGCGGATCTGCGCGCCATTCCCTGGGTCTTCGCCTGGAGCCAGAACCGGCATCTTCTGACGGGCTGGTATGGCCTCGGAACCGCGCTCGCGACCTTTATCAGGGTTCGCAGCCAGCAGGGCGAGAGGCTGCTTGCGGACATGTACCGGACTTCCCGTGTCTTCCGGCTCATCATCGACGAGGCGGAGAAGAGCCTGCATCTTGCGGACATGGACATCGCCGCCCGCTACGCCTCGCTGGTCGAGGACAGGGAGGCGGCCTCCGCCATTCTTGCGATGGTTCGCGAGGAGTATGACCTGACCGTAGGACAGGTGCTGGCCCTCACTGGTGAAAGCACGCTGGCCGAGCGCTTCCCGGCCTTCCGCCGTCGCATTGGCCGCGTGCGTCCGGTGATCGACCGCACCAATGCGCTGCAGATCGAGCTTCTCGGTGAGTTCCGGCGCCTGAAGGCGGAAAGACGCACCGGCAACCGTGTTCTCGTGCCGCTGCTTCTGTCCATGAACTGCATCTCCGCAGGCCTCGGCTGGACCGGCTAGCGGCGCTCATCTGAAACCACCGGGCGCTTCGAGCCTTGTCCTTTCATACTGACGCGCGCGCCCTCTTCTGGTACGAATTGGGCGATGAAAGATGTGCCCTCCGGACAGCCCCGTCGTATCCTCTGCGTGTTTCCGCGCTACGCCCCTTCTTTCGGCACTTTCCAGCATTCCTACCCCCTGACAGACGGCGTCATGGCCTTCATGCCGCCGCAGGGGCTGCTCGTCATCGCGGCCTATATCCCGGCCGACTGGGAAGTCCGCTTCATCGACGAGAACATGACGGAAGCCACTGATGAGGATTTCCGCTGGGCCGATGCGGTTTTCGTGAGCGGCATGCATGTGCAGCGGCGCGAGATCAACGGCATCTGCCGCCGCGCCCATGCGGCGGGACGGGTCGCGGTGCTCGGCGGATCGTCCGTCTCCGCCTGTCCCGACTACTATCCCGATTTCGACTACCTGCATGTGGGCGAGCTCGGCGACGCGACCGACACGCTCATCGAAGCACTACGGCGCGACTGCTCGCGCCCGCCGGAACAGGTGAGATTCACGACCGGCGACCGGCGGCCCCTGACGGAGTTTCCTCTCCCCGCCTATGAGCTCCTGCCGCTCCAGCGCTATTTCCTGGGCAGCATCCAGTTCTCCTCCGGCTGCCCCTATCAGTGCGAATTCTGCGATATCCCGGCGCTCTACGGCCGCAATCCGCGGCTCAAGAATCCCGAGCAGGTGCTGGCGGAGCTCGACAAGATGGTCGACTGCGGCCTTTCGGGCGCGGTCTATTTCGTAGACGACAACCTCATCGCCAACCGCAAGGCGCTGCGCGATCTCCTGCCGCATATCGTCGACTGGCAGAAGCGGCGCGGCTACCCCGTGCAGTTCGCCTGCGAGGCCACCCTCAACATCGCCAAGCGTCCGGAGATCCTCGAGCTCATGCGCGAGGCCTACTTCCTGACCGTGTTCTGCGGCATCGAGACGCCCGAGCCCGAGGCCTTGAAGGCCATGGCCAAGGAACACAACATGATGATCCCCATCATGGAAGGGGTGGAGACGCTGAACCGGTACGGCATGGAGGTCGTGTCGGGCATCATCCTCGGCCTCGACACGGATCGCGCCGACAGCGGCAAGCGGCTGCTCGACTTCATCGCGGCTTCGAAAATTCCGCTCCTCACCATCAACCTGCTGCAGGCGCTGCCGCGCACGCCGTTATGGGACCGCCTGGAGCGCGAGGGCCGGCTCGTCGACGACGACGGCCGCGAGTCGAACGTCGATTTCCGTCTGCCGTACGATCAGGTCGTCGCCATGTGGCGGGACTGCATGGGCAAGGCCTACACCCCGGAGGTGCTCTACGAGCGATACCGGCACCAGGTCAGGGCCACCTACGCCAACCGCCTGCGGCCGAAGTTCGGGCCGGAGCGCCGCTCCTGGGGAAATATCCGGCGCGGCCTCACCATGATCGCCCGCATCGTCTGGCACGTGGGCATCAAGGCCGACTATCGGCGCGAGTTCTGGCGCTTTGCCCGCGAGCGCCTTCGGGAGGGTGATATCGAGACGTTGATCGCGGTGGCGCTCGTCGCGCATCACCTGATCGTCTTCGCGCGCGAAGCCTCCCAGGGGCGCCAGAACGCGTCTCACTATTCCGCCAAGCTTCGCGAGCCGGCGCTGGCTTCCCGCTGATCGGAAAAGAAAAAGGGCCTTCCGAAAGGAAGGCCCTTTTTTGCTGTTATCAGGGAACCGGCGTCGGCTGCGCGGGAGCCGGGCTCGGCTGTTCGGTGGCCGGCGGAGGTGTCGGCTGTTCCGTGGCAGCGGGCGGTGTCGGCTGTTCAGCGGCTGGCGGAGTGGTGGTGGTCGTCTCCGTGGCTGTTCTCTGGCCAAACAGGCCGCCCCAGTATGCAAGGCCCAGAATGACGATCACCGCGACGGCGATCCAGATGATGGTGTTGTTGCGACCTGTCGGCGTAGCCATGGTTACCTCCTCCTTTTGGCCCCGAAACTTCCAAAGGAACTGCCCAATTAGGCGACAACAATGGCAGGACGATGATGAAGTCGAAAGCTGTGGAAAATTATCCTCGCTTGCCCTTGCCGAGACGAATTCAATCTTTTCAATTGCTTGAACAGATTTAGCCCGCGCTCTCACACCCCGGTCATGGGCACGAGCCGCGTGCCGTCGATGAAGCGCGAGTAGCGGAAGGGCTCGGGATCGACGATCGGTGTCCTGCCCATCACGATGTCCGCCATGAGCCGGCCGGCGCCCGGCCCGAGGCCGAAGCCGTGGCCGGAAAAGCCGGTGGCCAGGAAGAAGCCCGGAAGCCTGTCGACCGGCGAGATGACCGGAACGGCGTCCGGCGTGGCGTCGATCAGACCTGCCCACCGCTCGGCGATCCTCACGCCCTGGAAAACGGGATAGGTGGCTTTGAGGCTTTCGAAGGCCTCGTCCAGGATCCAGTCCACCGGCTCCGGGTCGAGCACGCGCACCTGCTCGAAGGGCGAGGCTTCGTCGAGCTTCCAGCGGCGGGCGAGCCGCGCCTCGTCGAAGAAACGCCTCCCGAACCTGAGCTTGAGACCGTCCCAGTCGAGCTTCAGCGCCGGCAGGAAGGCGCCGAACAGGCGGAATGAGTCCGGCACGATGTCGGCCACCGAATAGTGGCGGTGGGACACCGTGTAGCCGCCGTCATAGCGCTTGCGGAACGTGAACTTGAGCGTGGCGGTCGAGCTTTCGAGCGGTGTTTCCACGGGCTCGGTGCGCTGGACGGAGTTCACCACCGCAAGCTGCGGCAGATGGATGTCGAGATTGCCGCAGAAGCGCCGGCTCCAGGCGCCTCCCGCCAGCACCACGCTGTCGCAGGCGATGGGCCCCTTCTCGGTGACGACGCCCGACACCCGGCCTGCCGCCGTCTCGATCCCGCGCACGGCGCAGCGGGTGAACACCTTTGCGCCCTTGGCGCGCGCCGCCCGCGCGATGGCGGGCGCCGCCTTGACGGGCTCCGCGCGTCCGTCGGAGTGCGTGTAGAGCGCGCCCTTCCATTTCACCGTGGCGCCGGGAAGCAACCGGTCCGCCTCCTCGCCGCTGATCATGCGGGAGTCGAGCTGGTAGGGGCGCGCATGGGTCTCGAGCCAGTCGATCTTGGCGGCGATGTCGCCGTCCGTGGCGGAGAGATAGAGGATGCCGCACTGCCTGAAGCCGGTTTCCGCGCCCACCCTCTCGTTCATGCGTCGCCAGAGCTTCAGCGATTCGATGATGAGCGGGATTTCGCGCGGGTCGCGCCCCATCTGTCGGCACCAGCCCCAGTTGCGGCTCGACTGCTCTGCGCCGATCTCGCCCTTCTCGCAAAGCACCACGTCGATGCCGCGTTCGGCGAGTTCGAGCGCGGTCGACACGCCGGCTATACCTCCGCCGACGATGACGATGCCGGCACGCTTCGGAAGCTGCTCGTCGCTGGGTACGGGATCGGGCCGGGGAGCCATGGGAACTCTGCTGGTCAGTCCAGGGGAGCGACCTTATAGCCCGCCTTTCGGAGAAGCTCCACGAGTCCTTCCGGACCTGGAAGATGGGCCGCGCCGACCGCGATCACCACGCCTCCAGCCCTGAGAAGCGGCTGCGCGCGCTCGGCCATCACGTGGTTGCGCTTCACGATCAGGGTCTCCGCGAAATGGCGGACAACCTCGGCGAGCTGCGGGCGGCCGTTCTGCGCCCTCTCCATGAGCGGAAAGATGAGGCCGATCTGACGCCGGAGATAGAGCTGGATGAGCGTTTCCTGCCGGTCCTCGGCGGTCATCTCCGGATCGAGCAGCGCCTGGAGCTGGGCTGCCTGGCCGTCGAGCGGCATGGCGGCCATGGCCTCCATCTGCTCGCGGATGTTCTCGAGCGAATGGACTTTCAGGTTCCGGGCGCGGGCTTCCTCGATGATGGTGTCGTCGAGCCGCTTGATGCCGCGCATCACCCGGTAGCTCTCGCAGTCGGGCACCGTGAAGGAGGTGGACAGCAGCCAGGGCTGCAGCTTCGCCGTGCGTCCGCCATCCATGCTGACGCCGACCAGCCTTTCCTTGAGCCGTTGCGTGCCGACCTCGTCGAGCAGGTCCCAGATCTGCTTGCCCTCAGGCAGCATGATGAGATGAGGATTGGCCGCCAGCACGGCGGAAAGCTCGTTCGGGTCCATGGCGTTCTCGATCTCGACCGCGAGGGCCCGAGCCCCGCCGAGCGCCTCCGCGACGGGCTCGGGGAGCGTCCGCACCCGGTCGTCGGTCAGGTGAATGGTGCCGAACAGCCAGGACGGCGGCGCGCCGTTCAGGCCTTCGATCCGCCACAGCAGGTTCTTTCCGTTGGGCACGGCGGCGGCTTCCCCCTCGGCCGCGGCAAGCTCCTGCGGTCGATCCTTCCGCACCGCATCGAGCAGGGATTTCCCCCGGCAGGCCGGAATGGTCTCGGCCTGCGCGGTGGCAAGCCAGGCGATAGAGAATGCAGCCAGAACGGCGAGAAGACGCAGCATGGCGCCTTCTTACTCCGCAACGGACGGGCGTTTCCAGAAATACGAGGTCAGGGGCGCGGATGGGCGCTCCGGTACTGTTCCAGGAGGCGCGCCCGGTCGACTTCCGTATAGAGCTGCGTGGTCGACAGGCTCGCGTGACCGAGCAGCTCCTGGATCGAGCGGAGATCCGCGCCCGCGGAGAGGAGGTGCGTGGCGAAGCTGTGCCTGAGAGCATGCGGGGTGGCGGTCTCGGGTAGCCCCAGCGCGCCCCGAAGCCGCTGCATGAGAAGCTGGATGTTGCGCGCATTGAGCCTGCCGCCGCGCACGCCGATGAACAAGGGATCGCGAGGACCGAGCGTCGCCGGGCAGAGCTTGAGGTAGCGGCGGATCGCCTCGACGGCTGCCGGCAGCACCGGCACAAGCCGCGTCTTGTTGCCCTTGCCGAGCACGGTCAGAACCTCGCCTTCGCGCTCCGGCGCCTGCCGCCGGTCGAGGTCGAGCGCCTCGGAGATGCGGAGCCCGCAGCCATAGAGGAGCGTCAGCACGGCGAGATCGCGAGCCTCGACCCAGGGCGCCCGCTCGCCCTCCTCGACGTCCTCTAGCGCGCGCATGGCGGCATCGACGCTCAGGGGCTTCGGCACCGCATGCGGCCGCTTCGGCGCGGCGAGCGCCGCGAGAGCCGGATTGGAGAGAAATCCCGAGCGCTCGCAATGGCGGAAGAACGACCGGATGGCCGACAACTGACGCGCAAGCGTGCGGCTCCCCGCCCCCTCGTTGCGCCGCCGCGCCAGGAACGCCCGGAAGTCGGCCGTCCGCAGGGCTTCGAGATCCGCCAGGCGGGGTTCGCCGCCCAGATGGTCCGTCAGGAACGCGAGGAACTGCCGGAGATCGCGCTCATAGGCATCGAGCGTATGGCGGGAGGAGCGCCGCTCGCCCGTGAGATGAGCGAGCCACCCGGCCAGAGCGCTGGTGACGGTTTCGGCCATGGGCGGAGGCTAGGCCCGCCACGTTAGCAATCGCTGAACGGCGTTAAGACGCCGCGGCATAGGGCTGCGCTCCCTCGCCGCCGCCGCGGTCGGGTTCGAGGAGACGCACCTGGGACGGGCTCCAGTGGACGACGATCCCGTCGCCGACGCGCAAGGGGTCGGCGAAGAACGCCGATTCCGCTTCATGCGCCACGAACTCCTCGCCTGTCGCGCCGCCGACCGTCACCTTCACATAGGTACCCTGATACTCGACGGCTTCGACCGTGCCGCGCACCGCGTTCTCCGGCAGGTCGCCGGCCTTGTCGCGCGTGCGATGCACCAGGTCACGGCGCACCGCCACATCCACGCGGGCGCCGGTCTCGGGCCGCTGCGCCGGCAGCGGCACCCGCAGGCGCGAACCTTTGGGCCCGCTCAGGAGGAGGCTCTTCTCCTCAAGGCCGCGCACCGTTCCCGAGAGGACGTTCTGCCCGCCCATGAAGCGCGCCACATAGGGGCTGCGGGGCCTTGCATAAACCTCGTGAGCCGAGGCCGCCTGCTCGATGATGCCCTGGTTCATCACCACGACGATATCCGCGAGCGCGATCGCCTCGGGCTGCGTGTGGGTGACGTGGATGAAGGTGATGCCGAGGTCGGACTGAAGGCGGCGGAGCTCCGAGCGCATCCGCAAGCGGAGGAACTCGTCCAGCGCCGAGAGGGGTTCGTCCAGAAGCAGCACACGGGGGTTGGTGATGAGGGCGCGGGCGAGCGCCACGCGCTGCTGCTGGCCGCCCGAAAGCTGGGCGGGCAGCCGGTCGGCCAGCGCCTGCATGCGCACGAGCGCCAGCATGCGATCGACCTCCGCGTAGCGCTCGGACCTGCCCACGCCACGCATTTTCAGGTTGAAGGCGATGTTGTCGCGCACCGTGAGATGCGGAAAGAGCGCGTAGGATTGGAACATCATGGCCGTGCCGCGCTTGACCGGCGGCAGGCCGACGACGCTCTGGCCGCCGATCTTCACGTCGCCCGAGGTCGGCGCCTCGTGGCCCGCGATCATGCGCAGGATCGTGGTCTTGCCGCATCCAGACGGTCCCAGCAGGCAGCAATAGGAACCGTGCGGGATGGTGAGGCTGACATCGCTGACGGCAAGCGTCGGCCCGAACCGCTTCGTCACGTGTTCGAGGTCGATCCGGCCGGTGCCGTCCTTGGACTGCGTCATGGATGGCCCGCCTCCTTGCTGGAGGAAATGCGCGACCGGCGGCGCTGGATCAGCGCCATGGAGGTCAGCGCCAGCGCGATGACCGCGAAGGAGAAGGCCGTGGTGACGGTGCCGAGCGCGAAGAGCGCAGGCGACGTGACCGAGGTCGTCATGGCATAGATCTCGAGCGGCAGCGTGTTGTGGGCGCCGACGGTAAGGACCGAACGGGCGAACTCGTCATAGGAGAGCGTGAAGCCGAAGAGCGCTACCGCGATGAGGCCTGGCGCGAGGATCGGCAGGAAGACCTGGGTGAGCGTCTGCCAGCCCGTGGCGCCGAGGTCGCGCGCCGCCTCCTCATAGGCGCGGTTGAAGCGGTTGAAGACCGCGAACATGATGAGGAGGCCGAAGGGCAGCGTCCAGGTGAGATGCGCGCCGAGCCCGCTCAGCCACCAGCGCGGCGTGAGCCCGGCCACCTGGAAGGCGAGCGCGATGCCGAGCCCCACGAACAGGCCTGGCATCACGAGGCTCGCGATGGCGACGTAGAAGAGAAGCGTCGAGCCCCGGAAGCGGCGGCGGAAGGCGAGCCCTGCCGACACGGAGATGACGAGTGTCAGCGCCATGGCCGTAAGCGCCAGCACGATCGAGCGCCAGAAGGAGCCGGAGAAGTCACCGGTCCGCTGCTGGCCGAAGAGCGCGTCGAACCAGACGAGCGAGACGCCGCGCATGGGGAAGGTCAGCCCTCCCGTCGGACCCTGGAAGGAGAGGATGTAGATGGCCATCATCGGCCCATAGAGGAAGAGCACGAACAGCACGAAGAAGGCCGTCAGGAACCAGAAGGAGAGCGGGCGCTTCCCGTCGGGTCGGCGCATCGCCTACTCCTCCCTCTCGTCATTGCCGGGCTTGACCCGGCAATCGAGCCCCAGGGATCGTCCGCCGCAGACGGCTCTGGATGCCCGGCTCAAGGCCGGGCATGACGACAGCACGGAAGAGCCTTCCTTCACGCTGCAAGTTCCTTGCGCACGTCCACGAGCCGGAAGATGCCCGCCACCATGAGCGTGGTGATGACGAGCAGGACGACGGCGCCGGCCGCCGCGCTCGGATACTGGAGCAGGCCGATCTCGTTCATCATGGCCGAGACGACCGATCCCGACTGTCCGCCGCTCATGATCCGCACCACGAAGAAGTCGCCCATGACCAGCGCGATGACGAAGATGGAGCCGAGCGCGATGCCGGTCTTCGACAGTGGCAGCACCACCTCTGAGACCACCTGCCAGGGCCTGGCGCCGCCGTCGACCGCCGCCTCGATCAGCGCCGGGTCGATGCGCGCCATCGAGTTGAAGATCGGCACGATCATGAACAGCGTGAAGAGATGCACATAGGCGAGGATGACGGCGAAGTCGGAGAAGAGCAGGAAGTCGAGCGGCCCCTCCGTCACGCCTGCCGCCATCAGCGACTGGTTGAAGAGGCCGTTTCTGCCGAGGAACGGGATCCAGGAGATCATGCGGATCACGTTCGAGGTCCAGAACGGCACGGTGCAGAGGAGGAAGAGGCCGATCTGCCAGATGAGCGAGCGGACGTGGAAGACGAGATAGTAGGAGACGGTGAAGCCGATGAGGAGCGTGATCGCCCAGGTCACGGCCGCGTAGGTCAGGGTTTTCAGATAGAGATTGTGGGTGACCGAGGACGAGAGCAGCCAGGCGTAGTTGTCGAGCGTGAAGTCCGGAATGAGCGAGAAGGAATCATAGCTCCAGAAGCTCACGATGACGATCATTGCCACCGGCACGACGAGAAAGGCCAGGAGCACCAGCGCCAGCGGCGCCGCCTGCAGCCAGGGCGTCAGGCGAGACATGGGGCGCGGAGAACGAAAGCAATGAAACTGCTCCCCTCCCCTTGAGGGGGAGGGGCCGGGGGTGGGGTGATCTCGGCCCGATAGGTGCCTCTGAACAGCTTCACCCCCACCCTACCCTTCCCCATCGAGAGGGAGGAAGCACGAGCGTCAAGTGCAGCAAGCCATGCCGGACAAGGGATTTCCGTCACGCTCAGGCCGAGATGAACTCGTTCCACTTGCGCACCATGTAGACGTCCTCGTCCATCACCGCGTTCCAGCAGGCGATGTTGCCCATGCGCTGCTCGTAGGATCCGCCGTCGCGCACGGCGCCTGCCTTCTCCATCACGGTGCCGTAGGGATCCTTGATCTCGCCCGCGGCGGGCTTGCCGTCGTACCAGTAGTCCCAGTCGGTGGGCGTCATGGCGGCCTTGGTCGTCTCGAGCACCGGCGTGTAGTAGCCCTGGCGCGCGATGAACTGGCCCTGCCAGCCGGAGAGATACCAGTTGAGGTATTCGTAGGCCGCGTCGCGCTTGACGCCTTCAAGATGCGCCATGAGGCCGAGGCCCGCCGCCCAGGCGCGGTAGCCCTCGTCCAGCGGCTGGTAGAGGCAGTCGATGCCCCGCGTGCGCACCGCCGTCACGGCGGGCGACCACATGGACTGGATCACCACCTCGCCCGAGGCCATGAGGTTCACCGACTGGTCGAAGGAGTTCCAGAAGGAGCGGAAATGGCCGCCCTTCTTGAGCGCGATGAGCGCCTCGATCGTCTTGTCGATCTCCTCCTTCGTCATGTTGCCCTTGTCGGCGTACTTGATGTCGCCGCGCGATTCGAGCGCCATTGCGGCGTCCATGATGCCGATAGAAGGAATGTCCACCAGCGCCGTCTTGCCCTTGAACTCGGGATTGAAGAGCTCCTTCCACTGCTTGATCTCGCGGCCAATGAGGTCGGGCCGGATGCCCAGCGTGTCGGCGTTGTAGATCTGCGGGATGAGGGTCGCGTGGTCGGACGGTCCTTCCGAGAAGGACTTGCCGTCGGCGCCTGCCGCATACTGGACGACGTAAGGGTTGGTCCCCTGGCGCGAGACCTCGCGCCCGTCCGGATACTTGCCCTCCCGGAAGACGGGCACGACCTTGCCCCAGTTGGTGATCTTGGAAAGCTCGATCCCCTGCATGACGCCGCGCGGGAAGATCTTGCGCACCGCCCAGTATTCGAGGTCGGCGATGTCGACGGTGGTCGGCTGCGTCACCACGCGGTTGACCAGGGCATCGCCGTTGGCGTTCTGCATCTCGACCTTGAAGCCGAGATCCTCGCTGGCCTGGCGGGCGATGTCGATGATGGCGGAATAGGACGAGCCGACATGGTTGAGCGTCACGTCCTTGATGGTCTGCGCCCAGACGGTGGGAAAGCCCGTCACGGCGGTCGCGCCGAGTGCGACGCCCGCCTGCAGCACGGCGCGCCTGTCGAGCCGCCTGCCCTTCGCCTTGCCTGCGTCCTTGGTCATCTGAACCTCCCTGTTGCGCGAAGACCATGCAGGCCGTCCGCGCTTCTTGGCGGAGAAACAGAACCCATCCCAGGACCGCCCCTGCCGCTTGGCCAATTAATGCGCCGAATCCCCTGCCGGTCAATCGGCCGACCGGACAGTGCACCCTCGACAGCGGCGCTGGACCTTTGCCACATTCGAAATCCCATGGAACTCCTGACCCCACGCCTGCGCATGCGCCGCTGGCGCGAGCAAGACCGCGATCCGCTCTTCCGCATCAACGATGAGCCGGGCGTGAAGCGGTATCTGCCGCCGCAATCGCGCGCCGATACGGACGAGATGCTCGACTGGTTCGAGGATCACTTCGCCGAGCACGGCTTCGGGTTCTGGGCGCTCGAGGAGCGGGAGGGAGGAACGCTGATCGGCATGTGCGGCCTCCTGCATGTCCCGTTCGATGCGTTCTTCACGCCCGCGGTCGAGATCGGCTGGCGGCTTTCGGTGCCTTGGCAGAAGCGCGGGCTGGCGCGCGAGGCGGCGGAAGCCGCGCTGCGGTTCGGCTTCGGGCCGGCGGGCCTGCAACGCATCGTGGCCTTCACCACGCCGCTCAACATGCCGTCATGGACCCTCATGCGCCGCCTCGGCATGCGCGAGATCGGGAGGTTCGACTATCCGGAGCTGCCGGAGGGGCACCCCTTACGTCCAAGCGTCGTCTACGAGATCGAAGCGCCTGGCCACTCCTGACGCCTGGCTCAGTCGAGGCGCGCGAGCGGGCTTGCGACATCCTCGAGCGGGCGACGTTCCGCCGGCACGCCCCATCGCCAGGCGACGGCCGCCGCGAGCAGCATGAGCACGGCGCCGAGGAGATAGCCTCCGAACACGCTGAAGCGGGAGCCGGTGTCGATGAGCGCCCCGAACAGCACCGGCCCGACGACGCCGCCGACGCCCGTGCCGACCGCGTAGAAGAAGGCGATGGCGAGCGCCCGGATCTCGAGCGGGAAGGTCTCGCTCACCGTCAGGTAGGCCGAGCTTGCCGCGGCCGAGGCGAAGAAGAAGATCACCATCCATGCGACCGTTTGGCCGGCCGCCGACAGAAACCCTTCCGCGAAGAGCCAGCCCGAGAAGGCAAGAAGGAGACCCGACATCGCATAGGTGAAGGCGATCATGGGCCTGCGGCCTAGCGTGTCGAAAAGGCGGCCGAGCAGCACCGGCCCCAGGAAATTGCCGGCCGCGAAGGGCAGGAGATACCATCCGACCTGGTCGGAGACGATGCCGTAGAAATCGGTCAGCACCAGCGCGTAGGTGAAGAAGATGGCGTTATAGAAGAAGGCCTGCGACGCCATGAGCGCAAGCCCGACGAGGGTGCGTGGCCGGTGCGCGGAAAGGAGCGTCGAGACCACCTCGGCAATCGGCGTGTGGGTGCGGGATCTGAGCCGGATGCGGGGAAGGCCTTGCGGGCGCGAAAGGCCGAAGCCCGCCTCGATATCGGCGACGATCCGCTCCGCCTCCTCCGGCCGGCCATGCGTCGTCAGCCAGCGCGGGCTTTCCGGGATCCAGAGCCGCAGGAAGAAGATCACGACGGCCAGCGCCGCGCCGATGAAGAAGGCAAGCCTCCAGCCGAGCTCGGGATCGATGATCTTGGGATCGAGCAGGACGAGCGAGCCGGCCGCACCGGCTGCAGCGCCGATCCAGAAGCTGCCGTTGATGACAAGATCCGTCCAGCCCCTGACCCGCGCCGGCACCAGTTCCTGGATGGTCGAATTGATTG
The DNA here is from genome assembly GCA_050181295.1 of Parvibaculaceae bacterium. Classification (GTDB taxonomy): domain Bacteria; phylum Pseudomonadota; class Alphaproteobacteria; order Rhizobiales; family Aestuariivirgaceae; genus JBFXDI01. The sequence continues at coordinate 56,761 of JBFXDI010000001.1, forward strand.
CGGTGTACTCGCCTCCGATTCCGGCGCCGGTCAGGAAGCGGAAGAGCACGAAGCTCCAGATGTCCCAGGAGAAGGCCGTCGCGGCGGTAGCGGTCATGTAGACGGCGAGCGTGATGAAGAAGAGCTTCTTGCGGCCGAGCCTGTCGGTCAGCCAGCCGAAGAACAGGGCGCCCAGCACCGCGCCGAGGAGATAGGCGCTGGCCGCCAGGCCGACCTCGGCATTGCTGAGCCGCAGCACCGGGCTTTCCTTGAGCGCGCCGGAGAGGGCGCCCGCGAGCGTCACCTCCAGCCCGTCCAGGATCCAGGTCACCCCGAGCGCCAGCACCACGCGGTTGTGGAAGCCGCCCCAGGGAAGCCGGTCGAGGCGGGCCGGGATATCGGTTTCGACGACGGCTGCCGCGCCGCCTTCCTTGCCCATGCGCATCGCCGGCCATTAGAGGTCGGCAAGGTGGCGGAGAAATGGTGGGGAATCCGGGCTTAACCGCCTTTCAACAGCCGCTTTGACGCCCCATGCGCGGCGGCGTAGCCTGAAGGCAAGGGAATCGGCTGCGGGCCGCGGTCCCGAATGCGGCGGATGTCATGTTCAACCTTGCACAATTGGGGAGTGCTGCGACATGTTGAGGATTGCGCTTGCTCTGGCGCTTGCTGCGTCTGCTGCGATCGCGGGACTGGGGATCACCGCCGCGCCGGTCAACGCCTGCTCGGCGAACCAGATCCAGGTGACCTCGGGTCACGGCTACGGCGTCACCAGCGGCCACGGCTATCCCGTCTGCGCCAATATCCGCTGATCTCGCCTTGCGGTCACGGCTCGGCGGCAGCCGGGCCGTGAGTCACCCTTCGGATGCTTAGGCGGCGCGGGCTTCCGTGCGCCCGACGGCGCGTAGCCGTGCCTCCGGCCCCCAGACCATATCCGGCTGCCGGTCATAGCTGAAAAGCGCGATGAGACGGGGCCTTCTGCCTGAGACCGGGCTCACCCGGTGCAGCGCGCGGCGGCCGCAGAAGATCATGAGCGTGCCGGGGGTCACGGACTTCTGGCGCACGAGGCCGGGCTTTCCGTCCATGGCCGCGGCGACGGCGTCGTAGTTCTCGTTGCCCTCCTCGCGGATATAGGGCGCGAACTCGAAGGCGCCGCCTTGCTCGGGCGCCTGCAGCAGCAGCGAGACGACGAAGTCGTTGCCGTCGAAATGCCAGCCGTGCTCGTCGCCTTCCCCCAGCACCGTCACATTGCAGGACATGAGCGGGTCGGCCACGCGATGCAGCGCCGGCTCGCCCAGGATATCGGCGACGAGCCGCGTGAGCTCGTCCCTGCCGTAGAGCGACAGGATGAGGCCGCTTGCCGGCAGGATATCGGTCGGCACGATGTGCTGGCGGTTCCAGAAGAAGCGCCGCGTCGGGTGGCTATCCGGCAGATCCGTGCCTCCAGCCCTTGTATAGGCCGTGTATTGCCGGTCGCGCCGGTAGGCTTGCGGCACCGTCCGCATCGCTTCCTCCGACATGGCATCGGCGACCCCCGGAGCCAGGAACCCAGGAAGCACCACGCAAGACTCCGCCTCTAGCTGCCGTCTCCCCTCCTCGACCAGTTCCGTGCGGGAGGCCGGATCGTGGATCGGATAGCGATCGAGATCGAGAAGGCGGGCGAGATCGGATGCAGGCGTCGAGGGCATGGGGGGCTCCGGCTGTTGGAAATGCCAATCAAAGCCTACACCAGGCCGCCGCCTGCCGGAACGGCCGGCGTAGCCCGAGAGGACTGGTTCTTGCACGGCGCGAGGAAGGGCCGCAGACGCCTCGGGAAGGCAGGGAACCGTTAACCATGACTTGGTCAAATGGCCGGCAGCCCGGCACGTCCGGCGGCAATCCCCGCGTCCTTTTGTCAACGCGGCCAGTTTGCCTTATATCGTATAGGCTTGCTTGGGCGGCTATCGTACCGGCCTTGGGCCGGCTGGGGGTTGAATGAGGTTTTGCGGCGTCGCGGCCGCTTTCCTGCTGGCCGCCATGATCGGTGTTATGCCTGCGGCATCGGAGGATTTCCGCCTCCTGGTGCTCGACGGCCGCCTCACCAAATGGGGGGAGCCCGTCCTCGGCTCGGGCGCCGTCGTGAGCTACGCCTTCGCGACCCACCGCACCGAGACGAGCGGCGCCAGGAACTGCCGCACGCTCGATCCCTTCGCTGAGCTGACGGGCGCCGGGGGGCTGGGCGAGGATCAGCTCGAGACCGAGGCGCGGGAGGCTTTCAAGATCTGGGAATCGGTCGCGCAGATCCGCTTCGTGCCGGCCGGGCGTGAAAAGGACGCCGACATCCTGATTGGCGTCCAGGCCAATCCTGTGGGACTAGCCTTTGCCAATGTCGCCCTCGAAAGCGACGGGCGTCCGGGCGAGAAGGCCGACCGCAAGACGCTTCTGAGCTCGAAAGGCGATCTCGGCGCCTCGTTGAAGGCAGGGCGACCGCGCGTCGGCACCATTCGCCAGTCGCTCGTCTGCCTCAATCCCGAGCGCAAGTGGAAGGTGGGCTTCGACGGCAATCTCGAGGTCTACGATCTGCGCTACACCTTCACGCACGAGATCGGCCACGCCATCGGGCTGGATCATCCGGGAGCCTCCGGCGCCCTCATGGGATTCCGCTACACTGAAATCTCGCGCGGTCTGCAGCCGAGCGACATCGAGGCGGTGCAGAGGCTTTACGGCAAGCGGGCGAACTGACGGGCGTTATCGAAAAACAAGAACCCCGGCCTTTCGGCCGGGGTTCTGTTTGGCGCGAAGCGGTTCAGGCCGCCTTCAGATTGACGGCGGCGGGTTTGCCGCGGTCCATCTGGATATCGTAGCTGATCTGCTGGCCCTCGGAGAGGCTCCTAAGACCCGCCCGCTCGACCGCGGTCACGTGGACGAAGACGTCCTTGGAACCGTCGGACGGCTGGATGAAGCCGTAGCCCTTCTGCGCGTTGAACCACTTCACCGTACCTGTAGCCATAGTCGTTAGTCTTTCCTCATAGGCGCACGCCCATGCGTGCAGATGCTCGCACACGGCGCGCCGCGCACGAACGGTTGTCTCACAATGCGCTTTGGAACTTGTCTCGTCGCCAGGCCCGGAGGGGCAGAGCGGCCCAGGCAGGCCAACGCGATTGCTGCCTCAAACTAAACCGGACGTTCCGCGAACGGTCAAGCGAATTTCACGTCGCGAGCGCGGCGCCGATCGACTCGATCGCGGACCGCATGCCCTGGCCATGCGGGATGCCGAGCGTCACGAGGCCCGCCTCTATGGCGCCGAGTGTTGCGAGCACCATGGCCGCGTTGACGTGGCCCATATGCGCGATGCGGAACGCCTCGTGACCGGGCCCGCCGAGCGACACGCCCAGCGTGACGCCGCAGCCATCGCGCACGAAATCGATGAGCTTCTGCGGCGGATGACCTTGCGTCAGCACGGTCGTGACGGAGTTCGAGCGGTGCTCCGGCGCGAGCACGTTGAAGCCGATGACCTGGCCTTCGCTCCACGTCTCGACGGCGGCGCGCACCGCCTCCGCCAGGTGCCGGTGCCGTTGGATGACAGCCCCGAGCCCCTCGGCGAGGATCATGTCGAGCGCGGCGCGCAGGCCGAACATCAGGTGCTCGGGCGGTGTGCCACAGTATTTCATGTAGTGCTCCTCGCCGTCGCGGAAGGTCCAGTCCCAGTAGCGGGTGACGAGATTGGCCTTGCGATGCGCGATGCGCGCCTTCCCGTTGGCGGCGTTGAAGCCGAGGCCCGGAGGCGTCATGAGGCCCTTCTGGGAGCCACCGACCGCCACATCGACGCCCCAGGCGTCCATCTCGAAGGGCATGGTGGCGAGCGAGGCGATGGTGTCGATCATGTAGAGCGCGTCGTGACCCGCGGCATCGATCGCCTTCCGCACCGCAGCGACGTCGTTGACGATGCTGGAGGCCGTGTCGACCTGCACCATGAGCACGGCCTTGATCTCGCCCTTGGCGTCCTTCCGAAGCCGGTCCTCAACCGCCTGCGGATCGACCGCGCGCCGCCAGTCGCCGGGCAGGACCTCCACCTCGGCCCCGAGGATCCGCGCCATCTCGCCCCAGCCCGGCGCGAAGAGGCCGCTTGCGAGCACCAGAACCTTGTCGCCGCGCGATAGGACGTTGGAAAGCGCCGCCTCCCAGGCGCCGTGCCCGTTGGCAGCATAGATGTAGGCGTCGCCCTTGGTCGAGAAGATGGTGCGAAGATCCTGGAGGCAGGTTGCGGTGACGCCGAGAAGCTCCCCGGCATAGATGTCGACCGCCGGGCGGTGCATGGCGGCGAGCACCTTCGCCGGCACGTTGGTCGGGCCGGGCATGGCAAGGAACTCGATGCCGTTGCTGAGCGTCATGGGAAGCTCCGTTGAGGCGAATGGATGGTGGATGGGCGAGTAGGGAATAGTGAATAGCGAATGACAGACGGCAATCCCAGAGGGTGCGCCATTCGCCATTGGCTACTCGCCATTCGCCTATTTCCCCGCTCCCGCCACCTCTTCGGTGTCCCGTGTCAGGTAGTAGGCTGCAAGGATCGGCAGCAAGGTCACCGCGACGACGAAGACCGCCACCACGTTGGTGACCGGCCGCTGCCGCGGACGCACCAGCTCGGTCAGCATCCAGATCGGCAGCGTCGACTGCTGCCCCGCCGTGAAGGTGGTGACGATCACCTCATCGAAGGAAAGCGCGAAGGCCAGCATGCCGCCGGCGAGAAGCGCGGTCGCCAGATTGGGCAGCACCACGTGGCGGAAAGTCTGGAAGCCGTCGGCGCCGAGGTCCATGGACGCCTCGATCAGCGAGCCGGAGGTGCGCCGGAAGCGCGCGACCGCGTTGTTGTAGACGACGACCACGCAGAAGGTCGCGTGGCCGAGCACGATGGTCCAGAACGAGAATGGCAGGTCCATCAGGTTGAAGGCCGAGCGGAGCGCGATGCCGGTGATGATGCCGGGAAGCGCGATCGGCAGGATGATGAGGAGCGACAGCGTTTCGCGGCCGAAGAAGCGGGTGCGCGAGAGCGCGGCTGCAGCACAGGTGCCGAGCACCAGCGCCACCAGCGTGGAGACAGCGGCCACCCTGACGGAGAGCCATATGGCGGCCCAGATGTCCGGCCGGTCCCAGGCGACGGCGAACCACTTGAGCGTCAGTCCCGGCGGCGGGAAGACATAGGATTTCTCCTCCGTCGTGAAGGCGTAGAGGAAGATCAGGGCCATGGGGAGGTGCAGGAAGAGCAGCCCTGCCACCGCCGCGATCCTGAGGCCGAGAGGCGCGCGCTCGCCGTGCAGGGTCATGGATACCTCTCCTCACAGCGCATCGAAGGCCCCCTTGCGCTTGGCCATCCAGAGGTAGAGGCCCATGACCACGATCGGCACCACCGTGAAGGCGGCGGCGAGCGGGATGTTTCCGGCCGTGCCCTGATGGCTGTAGACCGCCTGTCCGATGAAGAAGCGGGAGGAGCCGACGATCTGCGGGATGATGAAGTCGCCGAGCGTGAGCGAGAAGGTGAAGATCGAGCCCGCGATCATGCCCGGAAGCGCCAGCGGCAGGATCACGTGCCGGAAGGTCGAGAGCGGCGGCGCGCCGAGATCGGCGGAGGCCTCGAGCATGCTTTTCGGCACGCGCTCGAGCGCTGCCTGAGTCGGCAGGATCATGTAGGGAAGCCACACATAGAGGAAGACGAGGAAGGTGCCGATATAGCTTATGGAGAGCGACGGTCCGCCGATGACGGGAATGGCCAGCACCGCGTCGAGAAGCCAGGTCAGGTGCAGGCGCTCGACCAGCCAGTTGAGAATGCCCTCCTTGGCGAGGATCAGCTTCCAGGCGTAGACGCGCACCAGGTAGCTCGACCATAGGGGCAGCATGACGGCAAGGTAGAAGAGCGCTTTCCAGCGGCCGCGTGCGTAGCGCGCCGCGTAGTAGGCGATCGGGAAGGCGATCACGGCCGCGGCAAGCGTCACGGCGGCCGCCATGAGCACTGTGCGGACGATGATGTCGATGTTGGAGGGATGGAGAAGCTCCGCATAGGTCTTGAGCGTGAACTGCCGGTTGATGAGGCCGGAGAACTCGTCGATCGAGTAGAAGGACTGGAGCAGCAGCGCGAGCAGCGAGCCCACATAGACGACACCGAGCCACAGGATCGGCGGCGCCAGCAGAAGCCCGAGCAGCACCTTCGGATGACGAAAGAAGAAGTCCGAAAGGCGCCCTCCGATGCCCGGCTGACGTGGCATGGCGACGGACACGACGCTCAACTCTCGTCCTCCATGCGGTGCATGGCGGCAATCGGCCAGTGAAGCAGGACGCTCTTTCCCTCGCTGAGCTGCTCGACGCCGGACGCCGCCAGGACGTTGAGACGGCCGGCCACCGTATCGACGCCGAGGCGGGTGGCGGCGCCCTGATAGTGGAGCGTCGCGACACGGCCTTCGAGCGCGGCATGGCCAGCGGGCGGCGAAGCGCCGGAGGGGAGGAGTGCGATCTTCTCGGGGCGCAGGCTCGTCCAGCCTGAGGGGGCGCCGAGCCGGGCCGCCGCGGCCGGTTCGAGCACGTTGGAGGAGCCAACGAAATCAGCCACGAAGCGCGACCGCGGCCGCTCGTAGATCTCCTGCGGCGTTCCCACCTGCACGATGCGGCCGTCGTTGAAGATCGCCACCCGGTCGGCCATGGCGAGCGCCTCGCCCTGGTCATGGGTGACGAAGACGAAGGTGATGCCGACCGAGCGCTGCAGCGCCTTGAGCTCGACCTGCATCTGCTCTCGGAGCTTCAGGTCGAGCGCGCCGAGCGGCTCGTCCAAGAGCAGCACCTTCGGCTGGTTGACGAGCGCACGCGCCAACGCCACCCGCTGCCGCTGTCCGCCTGAGAGCTGCGAGGGCTTGCGTTCCTCCATGCCGGAGAGCTTGACGAGGCCGAGCGCCTCGCGCGCCCTTTCCTGGCGCTCGGCCCGGCCCATGCCGCGGATCATGAGGCCATAAGCGACGTTCCCGCCCACGTTCATGTGCGGAAAGAGCGCGTAGTCCTGGAAGACGGTGTTGACGTTGCGCCGGTAGGGCGGCACACCCTCCGCCGTCTCGCCGAAAATCTCGATATGGCCGGCGTCCGGCTGCTCGAAGCCGGCGATGAGACGCAGGCAGGTGGTCTTGCCGGAGCCTGAGGGTCCCAGCATGGCGAAGAACTCGCCGGGCGCCACCGCCAGCGACACCTGATCGACCGCACGCACGGCGCCGAAATGGCGCGACACTTTCTCGAACCGGACTGCGGGTGTCATCGTGGTTCGTCATGCCAGCGAAGGCTGGCATCCAATGAAGTCGCCACCGAGCAGGACCGCGCATCAGAAGAATCGCAACGCTGTGCATCAATGGTTGAAATTCTCATAGAGGTCCTGCCACGTCGGATTGGCGCGCTCGATCAACTTGATCTTCCAGTCACGCCTCCATGCCTTGATTTGCTTTTCGCGCTGAATAGCGCTCGTTATGGCTTGGTGCAGTTCGTACCAGACCAGCATCTTCAGGCCGAAACGCTTGGAAAAACCTTCGACGGCGCCCGAGCGATGCTGCCAGGTTCGGTACGGAAGGCTAGACGTTACGCAGACATAGAGCGTGCCGTACCGGTGGTTCGCGAGTATGTAGACCGCCGGCTGCATGGTTCCTGGGATAGGTCGTATTGGATGCCAGCCTTCGCTGGCATGACGAGCCGGATGCTGAGAACAGGAAACATCCGGCTCGTCTGAACGCCGTCACCGCCCGCCGAGCACGGCGATATAGTCCGACACCCAGCGGTAATAGGGAACGCACGTGCCCTGGCTGGCGCATTTGGCGACCGGCGTGCGCCAGAAATGCACCTTCTCGAAATTGCCCATGCCGTTCGTGTCGCAGCCCCCTTCGCCGAGAAGCGTGTTGCCCTTGCAGGCGGCCGGCACGGCGGGCACCGAGCCGAACCAGGAGGCGAGGTCGCCCTGCACCTTCGGGCTGATCGAATGCTCGAGCCACATGTAGGCGCAGTTGGGATGCGGCGCCTCCGCATGCATCATGGTCGTGTCGGCCCAACCCGTGGCGCCCTCCTCGGGCACGACCGAGGCGATCGGCCTCTTGTCGGCCTGCAGGAGATTGACCTGGAACGGCCAGGAGGAGGACGCCGCCACGCCCTCGTTCTTGAAGTCGTCGATCTGGATCATGGCATCGTGCCAGTAGCGCCCGACGAGCTGGCGCTGGCCGCGCAGGAGCTCGAGCGATGCCTTGTACTGGTCCTCGCTGAGCTCATAGGGATCCTTGATGCCGAGCTCGGGCTTCTTCTTCATGAGATAGAGCGCCGCGTCCGCGATGTAGATCGGGCCGTCGAAGGCCTGCACGCGGCCCTTGTTCGACTTTCCGTCAGGCAGGCTCTGCTCCTCGAAGACCACGTTCCAGCTCTTGGGCGCCTCCTTGAACACCTCGGTGTTGTAGGCGAGCACGTTCGCGCCCCACTGATAGGGCACGCCGTAGTGCACGCCGTCCACCGTGTGCCAGGCCGCGTTCTGGAGCCGCTCGTCAACCGTCTTCCAGCTCGGCACGAGGTCGATATTGACCGGCTGCACCCGCTTGCCCGAGATGAGCCGGAGCGAGGCGTCGCCCGAGGCCGTCACGAGGTCGAAGCCGCCCTCGTTCATGAGCGCCACCATCTCGTCGGAGGTGTTGGCGGTCTTGACGTTGACCTTGCAGCTCGTCTTCTTCTCGAACTCGCTCACCCAGTCGTAGTTCTTGTCGGTCTCGCCGCGCTCGATATAGCCGGGCCACGCGACGATATCGACCTGGCCCTCGCCGGGGCCCACTTCCTTCAGCATCTCCGCGGCCGAGGCCGCACCCGCGACGCAAGCAAGCGCCGCCATGGCAAGCGCGCCACGCACGAACCTTTTCATGGAAACCTCCCTGGACGACCGCCGGACGGCGACGTGCCGCAACTATAGGTCTGGCGCGCGAAACTGGACAAGAGCCCGCAATTGACAAGGTCCAAGGCCGCGACCCATGATGTCGACGGGCGTTGAGGCCGTCAGGACAGGGAGGCCGGGCCGAGGTGAGTATGGCAATCAATGTGGCGGCGGAAGCCCAGGTGCCGGCCGCGGTGAGAACGGCCGCCGTGGTCGTCAGCGACCTACACAAGAAGTTCGGCGCGCTCGAGGTCCTGAGGGGCGTCTCGCTCACCGCCCGGGAGGGCGACGTCGTCTCCATCATCGGCGCCTCCGGCTCGGGCAAGAGCACCTTTTTGCGCTGCATCAACCTGCTCGAGATGCCCTCCCAGGGGCGGCTCTGGGTGACGGGCGAGGAGGTGATCCTCAAGCCCGGCAAGGATGAAAACCTCATGCCCGCCGACCGCCGCCATGTCGAGCGCATCCGCACCCGGCTCGGCATGGTCTTTCAGAGCTTCAATCTCTGGGCCCACCTGACGGTGCTGCAGAACGTCATCGAGGCACCGGTGCATGTGCTGAAGGTGCCGAAGGCCGAGGCCGTGGCGCGCGCCGAGGCGCTGCTCCAGAAGGTCGGCCTCTACGAGAAGAAGGACCAGTACCCCGCCTTCCTGTCGGGCGGCCAGCAGCAGCGCGCGGCAATTGCCCGCGCGCTCGCCATGGAGCCCAAGGTCATGCTCTTCGACGAGCCCACCTCGGCGCTCGATCCGGAGCTCGTGGGTGAAGTGCTGCGCGTCATCCGGCGCCTTGCCGAGGAAGGCCGCACCATGTTGCTGGTCACGCACGAGATGAACTTCGCGCGCGACGTCTCGAGCCACGTGATGTTCCTGCACCAGGGGCTCGTCGAGGAGGAGGGCCCGCCAAAACAGGTTTTCGGAGCCCCGCGGAGCGAGCGCTGCCGCCAGTTCGTCACGGTGAAGCATCACTGAAATGGCCTACGTGCGCGCCATGTGCGCCATCGGGCTCAGGGGCCAGCTCGGCCTCGGCGGCAGGCTGCCGTGGGAGGGAAACCGGGGCCGCGCGTTCGTGGCCGACGTAGAGCGCTTCTTCGACATGACACGTGGCCATGTGCTGCTGGCCGGCCCGAAGACCGCCCGGTCGGTGCCCGATTTCGCCCGCGCCGACCGGACCGTGGTGGAGCTCCGCTCCTCCATGGACCCCGGGCAGACGCTCGCCCGTTTTGCCGGGCGCACCGTGTTCATCGGCGGCGGGCCGCCTGTTTGGGATGTCTATGCGCCCTTCATCCAGCACTGGGACATCACGCGCCTGCCCTATGACGGAGAGGCCGACCGCTGGTTCGACCCCGCCTGGCTGACCGCCGGCGGAAAGGCTGCAGCATGAACGGGCTTGGCGGAAGACTGCAAGGGTGCGTATGCTGGCTCGCGTTGATGGGAGGAGCCATTGACCGATGCGGATAAGATCACGATCCATCTGGGTGAATAGCCAGATGATGAACGTGATCGCTTCTGAGAGTTGAGCAGTTCGAGGCGTTCAATGGGGAGTGAAACATGAAAGTCAGCCGTAGATTGATGATGGCCCTGGCGGCGGCGTCGATGTTCGCCGTCTCCGGGCAGGCGCATGCGGATCTGAAGTTCGGCGTGGCGGCCGAGCCCTATCCGCCCTTCACCTCGAAGGATGCGTCCGGCAAGTGGGTCGGTTGGGAGGTCGACGCCATGAATGCCGTTTGCAAGGCCATGAACGAGAAGTGCGAGATTGTCGAGGTGGCCTGGGACGGCATCATCCCGTCGCTCACCTCCAAGCAGATCGACGTCATCTGGTCGTCGATGTCGATCACCGCCGAGCGCATGAAGACGATCGACTTCACTGACATGTACTACAACACGCCGACCGTCATCATCGGCCAGAAGGACGGCGACAAGGACATCACGCCGGAGCACCTCAAGGGCAAGACCATCGGCGTGCAGATCTCGACGATCCACCAGAACTACGTGCAGAAGTATTTCGGCGAAGGCTCGACCATCAAGACCTACCAGACGCAGGACGAGGCCAACAACGACCTCGCGGCGGGCCGGCTCGACTACGTCCAGGCCGACGGCAGCGCGCTCGACGCCTATCTGCAGACGGACCAGGGCAAGGCCTGCTGTGAACTCAAGGGCGCCGTGCCCGAGGATCCGGAAATCCTCGGCCAGGGCGTGGGCGGCGGCCTGCGCAAGGAGGACACGGCGCTCAAGGAGAAGCTCAACGCGGCGATCAAGCAGGTCGCGGCGGCCGGTGAGTTCAAGACCATGACGGATAAGTACCCCGAGCTCGTCGGCAAGATGATCACGCCGTAACACAAGAGCGAGCGACCGCGCGGACGTGAGGGCTTCCGCGCGGGTTCGCTTCCTAAAAGGGGGGACCAGTGGGACCGCTCGAGCTTCTGGCGCTCGAGCCGCCCGGTTGGGGCGGCAACCTGCTCCGCGGCGCCATCTCGACCATCGAGATCGCGCTCCTCGCCTACAGTCTCGGAATCCTGATCGGCCTCGGCGGCGCCATGGTGAAGCTGCGCGGCGGCCGCTTCGCGCGGGGCGCGGCCGAGATCTACACGACGCTGGTGCGCGCCTCGCCTGAGCTGCTTCTCATCCTGCTGCTCTATTATGCTGGCACTGGCGCGCTGAAGGCCGCCTTCGACATCACCGTCAACGGCTTCCTCGCCGCCGTCTGCGTCCTGGGTTTCGTGCAGGGCGCCTACGCGACCGAGGTGCTGCGGGCGGCGATCAGGGCCATTCCTTTCGGGCAGGTCGAAGCCGCGCGCGCCTACGGCATGGGGCCGCTTCTCTCCTTCCGGCGCATCATCCTGCCCGCCATGATGCCGTTCGCGCTGCCCGGCATGGCCAACCTCTGGATGATCGTGGTGAAGGACTCCGCCCTCATCAGTGTCGTGGGCTATTCCGAGCTTGCGCTCGAGACGCGCCAGGCGGCGGGCGGCACGAAGGCCTATATCACCTTCTACCTGGCGGCAGGCGCCATCTACCTCAGCATCACGCTCTTCTCGGAGCAGATCATCCGCCTGATCGAGCGCCACTTCCGGCGCGGCATGCCGAAGCTCGGGTGAGGGACGAAGATGGACTGGTCTTGGGTCCCCAAATACCTGCCGATGCTGGTCGAGGGCTTCTGGCGCACGCTGCAGCTCTTCGTGCTCTCCTGCCTGTTCGGCATCATCCTCGCGGTGCCGATCGCGCTCGCGCGCATCTCCGGGCGTTGGTACCTGTCCGCGCCGGCCACCGCTTTCTGCACGGTCATCCGCGGCACGCCGCTCCTCATCCAGCTTTACCTGCTCTATTACGGTCTCGGCTCGCTGTTCCCGCTCATTCCGGAAATCCGCCAGAGCTTCCTCTGGCCGGTGCTGAGAGAGGGCTATTTCTACGCGCTGCTCGCCTTCACGCTGAGCTATGCCGGCTACGAGGGAGAAGTGATGCGCGGCGCACTTCTCGGCGTTCCGCGGGGCGAGCTCGAGGCCGCGCGCGCCTTCGGCATGAGCCCCTTGAAGGTGCTGTATCGCGTCTGGCTGCCGCGCGCCTTCCAGAACGTCTTTCCCACGCTCTCGGGCGAATCCATGCTGCAGCTCAAGGCGATCCCGCTCGCCTCGCTGGTGACGGTCATGGACCTCTTCGGCGTCACCACCATGATCCGGCAGAACACCTATCGGGTCTACGAGCCGCTGCTGATGGCGCTTGTGATCTACGTGCTTATGTTCTTTGTCGTGAACAGCGGCTTCAAGTGGCTTGAGAACCGCATCCCGCAGCGGAAATAGTTGAACGCGAACGCTGCTGTATGAGGATGAAAGGTTCGTGAGCAGGCTTGCCGGCAGGCTTTCCGCGTCGCCCTTCACGGCCACGACGCTGCGGATCGGTGGGCTTGCGCTCCTGGCCGGTCTTTTCCTTTTCGTTTATCTCTACAATATCGGCAGCAATCCGGCCGGCATGTTCTGCGACGAGGCGCAGATCGGGGTCGAGGCTTACCGACTGCCCATGGGAGAGGCTGATCTTCAGCCGATCCCCCTGTTCGTCCGCAATTTCGATTATGTCCACCTCGGCGTGATGCCGGCGCTCTCCACCATGCCGTTCGTCTGGCTGTTCGGGGCTGACGAGTTCGGCATAAGGCTGGCGGCCGCCGCGATGACGCTGGCGACCCTGCTCCTGCTCTACATCACGCTGCATCGCCTGAAGATTCCCTTCCCAAGCCTCGCGGTCGCCCTTTTCGGGCTGTCCCCGGCAGTGATCCATGTTGGGCGCGTCAATCTCGGCCATGCGCCCTCCATGCTGCTGCTCGCGCTGGGTTTCTATCTCTATGTGCGGGCGCGCACGCAGCATTCGGCCTATCTGGCAGTCGCCGCCGGCCTCTGTTTCGGCCTGGGGGCCTACAGCAACGGCCCCTTCTACGTGTTCGTCCCGATGCTGATCGCGGCCATCGGCATCGGCGAGTCCTGCTTCAACGGCCGCAACTGGCGTGACTGGAAACCCTATGCCTGGACTGCCGGCGTCTGCGCCCTGCTGATGCTGCCCTTCGCCTACGAGCTCCTGACCAACCCGGAGTTCCTCAAGCGTTTCGCGGACAAGCAGTTTTCTCACTACCAACTGCTGTCAGGAGCGCGCCTCCTCGAAATGATTGCGAACTACCCGAAATACTTCAGCATAGACTATCTCTTCAGGGTCGGAGAGACCGGGCTTCCCGGCGGCTGGATCACGCGGCACTCCGTTCCCGGAGCCGGAGAGCTCAACTGGATGCTGCTGCCCATGCTCGCGCTGGCAGTCATCGGACTTGTTCGCTGCTGGCGCCATCCTTCCATGCGTTTCCTTGTTCCCTGGGTAGCCATCGCCATCGCCTATCCGTTCCCGGATCTGCTGACGGCCACCGCAGCGAACCCGCCCTATACGTTTGCGCTGATGGGCGCGACGCTCGCGATCCCGTTCCTGGCCGCGCTCGGGCTCCTCGGCTTGTGGAGTCTGCTGCCGGAGCGGCCACGACTTGCGATGGCTGCGGCGTCGCTCATGCTGCTTGCGACCCTCGGCTTCGGCATGCGCTTCTACATGGGTCCCTATCAGGCCTATCCCCTTATTTCAGCCGGGTGGTTTGGCTGGCAGTTCGGTCCCCGGCAGATGATCGGCTACTTCAAGGCGCACGCCGACGACTACGACTATTTCCTGATGGACGGGAACTACAACGGGGCCGTTGCCTTCCTCGAACTTTATCTCACAGACCCGGAAATGAGGCGGAAGGCGACCCTGAACGACCTTCGGCTTTTCGACCCGACGAAGCGCCAGCTTTTCTCCGTGCGCGCCGAGGTCTGGAACAACCAGTATGACGCCGCGTGGCCTGCGAAAGACCTTCTGCGCGTGCTGGCAGTCATTCCCTACCCGAACGGAGAACCGGCGGTTTACATGGTCGAGGCGCGTCGGTGATGTCGCGCCTCGATCCGCCGAATGGAGCCGAGACGCCGAGTCCTACGCGTGGATTGCGCGACCCGCCACCGCGAGGCAGGCTTCCTTGACGGCTTCCGAGAAGGTCGGGTGCGCGTGGCAGGTGCGCGCGAGGTCCTCCGAGGAACCGCCGAACTCCATGAGCACCGCCGCCTCGTGGATAAGCTCGCCCGCCATGTGGCCGACGATATGGACGCCGAGCACGCGGTCCGACTTCGCGTCCGCCAGCACCTTCACGAAGCCGTCCGCCATCTGGATGGCCTTGGCGCGGCCGTTGGCGAGGAACGGGAACTTGCCGGCCTTGTAGTCTATGTTCGCGGCCTTGAGCTCCTCCTCAGTCTTGCCGACGGCTGCGATCTCGGGCGCGGTGTAGACGACCCCCGGGATGACCTCGTAGTTCACGTGCCCCGACTGCCCCGCGAGATGCTCGGCGAGCGCCACGCCCTCCTCCTCGCCCTTGTGGGCGAGCATCGGTCCCCGGATCACATCACCGATGGCGTAGATGCCCTCGACACTGGTCTCGAAATGCTCTCCGACGATGACACGGCCCTTCTCGTCGCGCTTGACGCCGGCCTCGTCGAGGCCGAGGCCTTCCGTGTAGGGGACGCGCCCGATCGCCACCAGCACCACGTCCGCCTCGATGGTTTCCGGCGTTCCGCCCTTGGCGGGCTCGACGGTGATGCCGAGACCCTTCTTCCGCTTCTCCACCCCGGTCACCTTCGAGGAGAGCTTGAAGGCGAAGCCCTGGCGCTGCAACAGGCGCTGCGCCTGCTTGGCAAGCTCGCCGTCCATCCCCGGCAGGATGCGGTCGAGGAACTCGACCACCGTCACCTTGGCCCCGAGCCGCCGCCACACCGAGCCGAGCTCGAGCCCGATCACGCCGGCGCCAACGACGACGAGATGCTCCGGCACTTTTTCCAGCACGAGCGCACCGGTCGAGGACACCACCGTCTTCTCGTCGATCTCGATCCCCTTGAGCCTCGCCACATCGGAGCCGGTAGCGATGGCGATGCTTTTTGTCTCGACCATCTGCTTCTCGCCCTTGTCGGACGTGACCTCGACCTTGCCTGTGCCCAGGATGCGGGCCGTGCCGCGGAAGGCCGTCACCTTGTTCTTCTTGAACAGGAACTCGACACCTTTCGTGTTGCCGTCGACCGCCTCGCCCTTGAAGGCCATCATCTGCTTCAGATCGAGCTTCGGCGCCGGCAGGCCGATCCCCATTTTGGCGAAGGCGTGACCCGCTTCGTCGAACATTTCCGCCGCATGCAGCAGCGCCTTCGACGGGATGCAGCCGACATTGGCGCAGGTGCCGCCATGCGCCGCGCGCCTCTCCACCACCGCCACCTTGAGCCCGAGCTGCGCTGCCCTGATGGCGCACACATAGCCGGCCGGCCCGGTGCCGATGATCGTCAGGTCGAAGGTCATGCTGTTCTCTTCGTGTGCTTGCGCGGGATCGGAGCTCGGCGGCGCTCAGAGATCGAGCAGCAGGCGCTGCGGGTCCTCGAGGCAGTCCTTCACGCGCACAAGGAAGGTGACGGCCTCCTTCCCGTCGACGACCCGGTGGTCGTAGGAGAGCGCCAGGTACATCATCGGCCGGATCTCGATCTTGCCGTCGACCGCCATCGGCCGTTCCTGGATCTTGTGCATGCCGAGGATGCCCGACTGCGGCGCATTGAGGATCGGCGTCGACATGAGCGAACCGTAGACGCCGCCGTTCGAGATGGTGAAGGTGCCGCCCTGCATCTCCTCGATCTTGAGCTGGCCGTCGCGGGCGCGCCTGCCGAGATCGGCGATTGTGGACTCGATCCCGGCGAGCGAGAGACGGTCGGCGTCGCGCACCACCGGCACGACGAGACCCTTGTCGGTCCCGACCGCGACGCCGATGTGATAGTAGTTCTTGTAGACGAGATCCTCTCCGTCGATCTCGGCATTGACGGCCGGAATTTCCTTCAAGGCCTGGATCACCGCCTTCGCGAAGAAGCCCATGAAGCCGAGCTTCACGCCGTGGCGCTTCTCGAACAGCTCCTTGTACTGGTTGCGAAGCGCCATGACCGCCGTCATGTCCACCTCGTTGAAGGTGGTTAGCATGGCGGCCGTGTTCTGGGCGTCCTTGAGGCGGCGCGCGATCGTCTGGCGGAGCCTCGACATCCGCACCCGCTCCTCGCGCTCTCCATCGCTCTGGGGCACGGGCGCGCGGGCAACTTTCGGCGCGGGCTGAGGCGCCGGCTTCGGAGCAGCGGGTGCCGGCGTCTCCGGAGGCTTGGCGAGATAGTCGAGCACATCGCCCTTCGTGAGCCGGCCGTCCTTGCCGCTCGCCTCGATGGCGGCGGGATCGGCGCCGCTCTCGGTGATGAGCTTGCGCACCGCTGGCGACTGAGGTGCAGCCTCGGCGGCCGCTTTCTGCGGCTTCGGAGCTTCCTTGGCCTCCGGCTGCTTTTCTTCCGACGCCGCCTTCGCCGGCTTTACCTCCTCGGTCTTGGCGGGCTTCTTCTCCTCCGCCTTCTTCGGGGCTTCGGACTTGGATTTGGCGGCGGCCGCGCCCTCGGCGATCTTGCCGAGCAGCGTTCCGACGTTCACGGTCTCGCCGCTCGCGACGCTGATCGCCTCCAGCACGCCGGAGGCCGGGGCCGGCACCTCCACCGTCACCTTGTCGGTCTCGAGCTCGACCAGCGGCTCGTCCGCCGCGACCGCCTCGCCCTCCTTCTTGAACCACTGGGCGATCGTCGCCTCGGTGACGGATTCGCCGAGCGCGGGGACCCGGATTTCTGTGGTCATGGTCTAGAGCCTCTGAACGAAAGGGATTGAGACGTCCCTTCGCGCGCTGCCGTGCGGAGGAACGCGGGATGTCATTCGGGCCGCAAGGCCTCGTCGAGGAAGGACTGCAGCTCCTTCAGGTGCTTGCTCATGAGGCCGGTGGCGGTGGCGGCCGATGCCGAGCGGCCGACATAGCGCGGGCGCTTGTGGCTGGCATCGACATAGTTCAGCACCCATTCGATGTTGGGCTGAACGAAGCTCCAGGCACCCATGTTGTAGGGCTCCTCCTGGCACCACACCGTTTCCGCCTGCGGGAAGCGGCCGAGCTCGGTCACCAGCGCCTTGTGGGGGAAGGGATAGAGCTGCTCGATGCGCATGAGATAGACGTCGTTGAGGCCGCGCTTCGCCCGCTCCTCGTAGAGATCGAAGTACACTTTTCCGGAGCACAACACGACCCGCCGGATCTTCTCGTCCGCAACCAGCCTCACCTCCTGGTTCGGCAGCACCTCCGCATCGTCGTAGAGCACGCGGTGGAAGGTGGCGCCGCCCGCCAGCTCCTCGATCGAGGATACCGCCCGCTTGTGACGGAGCAGCGACTTCGGCGTCATGAGGATGAGGGGCTTGCGGAAGTCGCGCTTGAGCTGCCGGCGCAGGATGTGGAAGTAGTTGGCGGGCGTCGTGCAGTTGGCGACCTGCATGTTGTCCTCGGCGCACATCTGCAGATAGCGCTCGAGGCGGGCCGAGGAATGCTCGGGCCCCTGCCCCTCGTAGCCATGCGGCAGCAGCGCGACGAGGCCCGACATCCGGAGCCACTTGCGCTCACCCGACGAGATGAACTGGTCGAACACCACCTGCGCGCCGTTGGCGAAGTCGCCGAACTGCGCTTCCCACAGCACGAGCGCGTTGGGCTCGGCGAGCGAATAGCCGTACTCGAAGCCGAGCACCGCCTCCTCCGAGAGCATGGAGTTGATGATCTCGGCCTTGACCTTCTGGTTGCGGTCGATGTGGTTCAAGGGCGTGTAGCGTTTCTCGGTCTCCTGATCGACGAGCACTGCATGCCGCTGCGAGAAGGTGCCGCGCTGCACGTCCTGGCCCGAGAGGCGGACGCGGAACCCATCTTCGAGCAGCGTGCCGAAGGCGAGCGCCTCCGCCGTCGACCAGTCGATGCCCGTGCCGTCCTCTATCATCTTGCGGCGGCCATCGAGGATGCGCTGCAGCGTACGGTGCAGGTTGAAGTTCTTGGGTGGTGTTGCGATCTTGAGCCCGATGCGCTTCAGCCGCTCGATTTCCACGCCCGTCTGTCCGCGGCGCGGATCGTCCAGTTCCCTCGCCCGCGCGATGCCCGACCAGCGCCCATCCAGCCAGTCGGCCTTGTTGGACCGGTAGCCTTCGGAGGCCGCGAAATCCTCGTCCAGCTTGGCGCGGTAGCCGAGCTTCAGGGACTCAACGCCCTCGCCGTCGAGCACGCCTTCCTCGATCAGCCGCTTGGCGTAGATCTCGCCGACCGTCGGATGCTCCTTGATGCGCCGGTACATGAGCGGCTGCGTGAAGGCCGGCTCGTCGGATTCGTTGTGACCGAAGCGGCGGTAGCAGAACATGTCGACGACCACCGGACGCGCGAACTTCTGCCGGAACTCGGTTGCGATCTTCGCCGCGTAGACAGCCGCCTCCGGGTCGTCGCCGTTCACGTGGAAGATTGGCGCCTCGATCATTTTCGCGACGTCGGAGGGATAGGGCGAGGAGCGCGCCCAGATGGGGCTCGTGGTGAAGCCGATCTGGTTGTTGATGATGAAATGCACCGAGCCGCCGGAGCGATGGCCCCGAAGGCCCGAAAGGCCGAAGCACTCCGCCACCACGCCCTGGCCCGCGAAGGCGGCGTCGCCATGGATGAGGAGCGGCATGATGCTGCCGCGGGACTTGTCGCCCCGCTGGTCCTGCTTGGCGCGCGCCTTCCCGAGCACCACGGGATCGACGATCTCGAGATGCGACGGGTTGGCGGTGAGCGAAAGATGCACCGTGTTGCCGTCGAAATCGCGGTCGGAGGAGGAGCCGAGATGGTATTTGACGTCGCCTGAGCCCTCGACCTCATCGGGCGTCGAGGAGCCGCCCTTGAATTCATGGAAAATGGCGGAGAAGGACTTCATCAGCAGGTTGGCGAGCACGTTGAGGCGCCCGCGATGCGCCATGCCGAGCACGATCTCCTTCACGCCGAGCGCGCCGCCCCGCTTGATGATCTGCTCGAGCGCCGGAATGGTCGATTCTCCGCCGTCCAGCCCGAAGCGTTTCGTGCCCGTGTACTTGATATTGAGGAAGTGCTCGAAGCCTTCGGCCTCGATGATCTTGTTGAGGATGGCGCGCTTCCCGGATTCGGTGAAGGCGATGCCCTTCTCGGGGCCTTCGATCCGTTCCTGGATCCAGCCCTTCTGCACCGGATCGGAGATGTGCATGAACTCCACCCCGAGCGTCGAGCAGTAGGTGCGCTTCAGGATGTCGAGCATCTCGCGGATGGTCGCGCGCTCGAGGCCGAGCACGTTGTCGATGAAGATCGGCCGGTCCATGTCGCCGGGCCCGAAGCCGTAGGAGGCGGGGTCGAGTTCCGGCTGCGGGTCGGGCTCACGCAGCTTCAGGGGATCGAGATCGGCCGCCAGATGCCCGCGAATGCGGTAGGCGCGGATCATCATCAGCGCGCGCACGGAATCGAGCGTCGCCTTGCGCATCTCGCCGGCCGATGGCGCAGCGCCCTCCTGGCGCGCGCGGGCCTCGATGCGGGAAGCGACCTGGCGCTCGGCCGGCCCCCAGTTGCCGTCAAGGGCGGAGACAAGCTCGCCGTTGACCGCCTCGGGCCAGCCGGGCTCCTGCCAGGAGGGTCCCTGCGGCTCCTGCCCGTCACCGAGAGTCGCGAAGAACCTCTGCCATTCGGGATCTACGGAGGACGAATTTTTGAGATAGCGCTCGTGCAGCTCTTCGATGAACCGGGCGTTTCCGCCGTAGAGGAACGACGTCCGCGCGAAGACGTCATTCATGTCCGTTCTGGCCATGTCCACTCCATCCGGCGATGGGTTCGCCGGTCGCCCGCAGGCCGCTCGATGGAAGCCTGATCGGGATGCTTACAAATGCAACATAGCCAGAAGTATCAGCGTTTCAATAGTTTCGCGAGCGTCGACCCGAGCGTCGCGGGCGAATTCGCGATCGTGATGCCCGCTTGCTTCATCGCCTCGATCTTGTCCTCGGCGCCCCCCTTGCCGCCGGAGATGATAGCGCCGGCATGGCCCATGCGGCGTCCGGGAGGGGCCGTGCGGCCGGCGATGAAGCCGACGATCGGCTTCTTCCGCTTGGAATCTTTCAGGAATTCCGCGGCCTCCTCCTCCGCCGAGCCGCCGATCTCGCCGATCATGACGATCGACTCGGTCTTGTCGTCGGCGAGGAACAATTCCAGGACGTCGATGAACTCGGTGCCCTTGACAGGGTCGCCGCCGATGCCGACGCAGGTCGACTGGCCGAGCCCCGCATCCGTCGTCTGCTTGACGGCCTCATAGGTCAGCGTGCCCGAGCGGGAGACGATGCCGACCGAGCCCGGCTTGTGGATATGGCCGGGCATGATGCCGATCTTGCATTCTCCTGGCGTGATGACGCCCGGACAGTTGGGACCGACGAGCCGGCTCTTCGAACCGCAGAGCGAGCGCTTCACCTTCACCATGTCCATGACCGGGATGCCCTCGGTGATGCACACGATGAGCTCCATCTCCGCCTCGATGGCCTCCGATATCGCGTCCGCGGCGAAGGGCGGCGGCACGTAGATGGCGCTCGCCGTGGCTCCGGTCGCGGCGCGGGCCTCCGCCACCGTGTCGAAGACCGGCAGCCCGATATGCTCACTGCCGCCCTTCCCGGGGGTGACGCCGCCCACCATCTTCGTTCCGTAGGCAATGGCCTGCTCGGTATGGAACGTGCCCTGCGCGCCGGTGATGCCCTGGCAGAGGACCTTGGTGTTCTTGCCGATGAGGACAGACATCAGGCGGCCTCCTTCACGGCCTTGACCACCTTCTGGGCGGCGTCATCCAGGTTGTCGGCAGCGATGACGTTGAGGCCCGACTCGCGGATGATCTTCTTTCCGAGATCGACATTGGTGCCCTCGAGCCGCACCACCAGCGGCACCTTGAGGCCCACTTCCTTCACCGCCGAGATGACGCCTTCGGCGATGACGTCGCAGCGCATGATGCCGCCGAAGATGTTGACCAGGATACCCTTCACCTTGGCATCGGCGGTGATGATCTTGAAGGCGGCCGTCACCTTTTCCTTGGACGCTCCCCCGCCGACATCGAGGAAGTTCGCGGGCTCGGCACCGTAGAGCTTGATGATGTCCATGGTGGCCATGGCGAGCCCGGCGCCGTTCACCATGCATCCGATCGACCCGTCCAGCGTGATGTAGGAGAGGTCGTATTTGGAGGCCTCGATCTCCTTCGGATCCTCCTCCGACTCATCGCGGAGCGCGACGATGTCGGGGTGCCGGTAGAGCGCGTTCGAGTCGAAGTTGATCTTGGCGTCGAGGCAGAGAAGCGTGCCGTCCTCGGTGACGACCAGCGGGTTGACCTCGAGCAGGCTCATGTCCTTCTCGACCACCACCTTGTGGAGGCTGGTGAGGAGCGCCCCCATCTGCTTCTGCTGCGCGCCCTCGAGCTTCAGCGCCTTGGACAGCCGCCGCACGTGGTGCGGGCAGATGTTGGTGGCGGGATCCACCGTCATGGTGAAGATCTTCTCGGGCGTGTCGTGTGCCACCTTCTCGATATCCATGCCGCCTTCGGTCGAGCCGATGAAGGCGATGCGCGAGGAGGCGCGGTCGACGAGGCAGGAGAGGTAGAGCTCGCGGGCGATCCTGGAGCCCTCCTCGATGTAGATCCTGTGCACTGTCTTGCCGGCCGGGCCGGTCTGGGGGGTGACGAGCGTCATGCCGAGCATCTTCTCGGCCGCCTCTTTCACCGCATCGACCGACTTGACGACCTTGACGCCTCCGCCCTTGCCGCGGCCGCCGGCATGGATCTGCGCCTTGACCACCCACACGGGCCCGCCGAGTTCCTTGGCGGCCTTCACCGCCTCCTCGACCGAGAATGCCGGAATGCCGCGGCCGACCGGCACGCCATGCTGGGCGAGCAGGGCCTTGGCCTGATACTCGTGGATATTCATGCACCCTCCCGGAACATGCGCGCGCGGCGCATTTCAGCGCCTTGCGGTCACCTTACCATCCGTCGTCGTGGTATACCAGATACCATGAAACCCTTTTCCAGCCTGCGGCATGGGATCAGGCGAGGTCGGGTGCGATGCGGCGGGCAGCCTCCATGAGGCCGTGCACCGCCTTGACCGAGCTCTTGAAGGCCGCCTTCTCCTCCGCGTCGAGCTTGATCTCGACGATCCGCTCCACGCCCTTCCCACCGATGACGACCGGCACGCCCACATAGGTGTCCTTCACGCCGTAGGGGCCGTTGAGATAGGCGGCGCAGGGCAGAACCCGCCGCTTGTCCTTGAGGTAGCTCTCCGCCATAGCGATGCCGGCCGCCGCCGGCGCCGTGAAGGCCGAGCCCGATTTGAGCAGGCCCACGATCTCGGCGCCGCCGTCGCGCGTGCGCTGCACGATCTCGTCGATGCGCTTCTGGCTCGCCCACTTCATGGCCACGAGATCGGGCACCGGGATGCCGGCGACTGTCGAATAGCGCACCAGCGGC
>JBFXDI010000002.1:0-68137 GCA_050181295.1 Parvibaculaceae bacterium
GGCGTCGTTCCGGAGATCGTGCGGGCGGGCGAGGAGATCGGCACCATGCTCGCCATCTCGCTGCATGCGACGAAGGACGAGATCCGCGACCGGCTGGTGCCGCTCAACCGCAAATACCCGATCGCCCAATTGCTCGACGCCTGCCGTGCCTATCCGGGCCTTTCCAACGCCCGGCGCATCACCTTCGAGTATGTGACGCTGAAGGGCGTCAACGACAGCCCGGAGGACGCCAAGCGGCTCGTGAAGCTGCTGCAGGGCATTCCGGCGAAAGTGAACCTCATTCCGTTCAACCCCTGGCCGGGCTCGCCCTACGAGTGCTCCGACTGGGGCACGATCGAGCGCTTCGCGGAGATCCTGAACCGCGCCGGCTATGCGAGCCCGGTGCGCACGCCCCGGGGCCGCGACATCATGGCCGCCTGCGGCCAGCTCCGCTCGGAGAGCCGGAAGATCACGGCACGGGAGCGCCGCGCGCAGGAAACGGCCGTTTCTCCGGCTGTCTGAAATCCTCCAGCGGCCATCCTTCGTTCGTTACCTAGCGTTAAGTCTTGCACGCTCCGCGGGTGGAAAACCCGCGGGCGGCATGCCATCTTCCTGATGACGCGAATCTTTCAGGAGCCTGATCTTGGCGCATTTCTCCATTGCCGGCCTGCAGATGTATCTGGGCCACGGCAGCAATCTCGATGCCATGCGGCAGCGGGTCGACCTCACCATGCATCTTTACCCCTGGGTGCAGATGGTGATGTTCTCCGAGCTCGCCTGCTACGGCCCGCTGCTGCAGCACGCCCAGCCGCTGCCAGGCGCGGCCGAGGACACCTTCCGCGAGATCGCCGCGCACCACCGCATCTGGCTCGTCAACGGATCCATGTATGAGCGCCGCGAGGGCGGCATCTACAACACCACCTCGGTCATCAACCCGGACGGCGAGGTGATCGGCCGCTACCGCAAGATGTTCCCCTTCCTGCCGCTCGAGCAGGGCGTGGCGGCGGGAGACGAGTTCCTCACCTTCGACATCGAGGGCACAGGCCGCTTCGGGGTGCTCAACTGCTACGACATGTGGTTCCCGGAGACTTCGCGCCAGCTCGCCTCCATGGGGGTCGAGGTCATCCTGCATCCGGTGATGACGCACACGATCGACCGCGACGTCGACCTCACCGTCGCGCAGGCGACTTCCGCCATGTTCCAGTGCTATGTCTTCGACATCAACGGGCTCGGCGCCGGCGGCAACGGGCAGTCGGCGGTGTTCGACCCGGCCGGCCGCGTGCTGCACCGGGCGGACGCGACCGAGCAGGTGATCCCGATCGAGATCGACCTCGAACAGGTCCGGCGCTCGCGCCGGAACGGCCTTCGCGGCCTCGGTCAGGTGGTGAAGAGCTTCCGCGACAGACCCACGGAGTTTCCCGTCTATGGGCCCTCCTTCGACCGGAGCTATCTCGACTCGCTGGGGCCGATCGCGCAACCGCGCCGGGAAGGTCCGCCGGCGTCCAACGTCGCACCGTTGCCCGTTCGCCGCAGCATGGTGAAATAGCAGCGGGCGACAGCCCTTTCGGCTTGCCAATGCGCCGTCACGCCATTAACCAAGCGGAACTTCGCGGCTGCTTCGCAGTTATCGAAGCGTGCTATGGGGAACTCTTAACCGCCGCTGAACGCCCCATTAATGATGCCGCAAGAAGGCCTGTGGTATCTGCGGGGCAACCATCAACACCTTTCGGGGGGTGTCGTCGTGATTACCAACCAAGCCGACGCGAGATTCTTGCGTGGCATCCTGTTCGCGCTCATCCTGGCGACGCTGGCCACCGGTCTCATGGCCGCCCTCGCCACCACCAAGGCCGGCTCCTCGACCGTCTCCGTCACGACCTACGGCCTCTGACGGTTTTCAGACCAAACCGCTTCTCTCCACTCCCGCACCGCGCCGCGCCATGGCTTCCATGAACGGCCGCGACTGGTCCGGCACGTCCGCGCCGTCGCTGGACGAGGTCGCCAACCTGGCGCAGGCGGCCTTCGAGGCGCTGCCCGGCGCGTTCCGCAGCCTCTGCGGCGAGCTCGTCATCCAGGTCGAGGATTTTCCCGACGAGGAGACGCTCGACGAGCTCGGCTGCGAGTCGCCCTTCGACCTGCTCGGTCTCTTCCGTGGCGTCGGCCTTGCGCATGGCAGCGTGACGCAACCTTCCGTCGAGCCCAACATGGTCTTCCTCTACCGCCGCCCTATCCTCGATTACTGGGCCGAGCACGAGGAGACGCTGAGCGCTGTCGTCACGCATGTGCTGGTGCACGAGATCGGCCATCATTTCGGCCTCTCGGACGAGGACATGGAGCGGCTGGAGCGGGAGGTGGACGGCGAAGCCCTGCCGGCTCAGAGAACCGTGCAGTGAGCGCGCGCGACAGGGAAGAGGCTGCCCGCAAGGCGCGCGCCGATCTGGATCGCCAGCGGCAGCAATCGGAGAAGCTGCTCGGTCCGGGCGAGGAGGATACGGCGGGCGAGGAGGACCGGGTCGAGAGGCTCGGACGTCTGGTCGGCCGGGGGCTCGGCTATGTGCTGGGCGCGGTGCTTCTCTGGTATCTCGCCAGCACCTACGTCTTCAAATAGCGCTGATCCGCCTCAGTCGCAGATGCGGCGGGGCTCCTCGCGCGTGACCCAGCCCTCTTCCGGGTCCCACACCTCCTCCCTGTCCCACACCGTCTCGCATTCCGGCTGGTAGGCCGGATAGGCGGGCGGGGCGTAGTAGGGGTAGGGCGCCGCATAGTAGGGCGCGGGAAAGACCGGAAGGGGCGCATAGAGCCCGAAATGCAGGCTGGTCTTGGCTTCGGCCGCCGTGGCGGCGAGCGCCATGGAGGCGCCGAGCAACGCAAGCAGGTAACGCATGACGCATGATCCCCAAAGGTGAGGCGTGTGGATTGGAGCGCCAAAAGGTGAACAACCTCTGAAGGCCTTCAAACGATCCCGTGCTGCCTCAGGATCGCCTGCTCGTCGCCCGAAACCCAGCCGAAGACCTTCGGCTCCCCGTCCAGCTTCTGCACAAGGTAGTGGACATCGAAATCTATCGCCAAGTCCGGGCGATCCTTGCGGGCATAGGTCGCCGTCCAGGCGACATGGGCCACGCAATGATGCTCGTCCATCGGGGAGAGGCGGACATCGCGGATCCGCATTGCCTTCGTTCCTATCGCCCGATAGTGCGCATAGCCCTCAGCCATGACCTGCGTGAACTGGTCGTCGTTTTTGCCGGTCATCACCCCGGCAGGCGAGGCCGCGATGAAGTCCGAGGCATAGAGCGACCGGACCTCCTCCAAATCCATATCCCCGGCGAGGGACCGGTTGAAAAAGCTCTCGTATCGCTCGAACAGCTTTCTTACGGTAGTCTCCATCCAATCGGTTCCCTCAATTGAGCCTGGCGTCCTGACCAAGAATAAGAGCGCCTCCGAGGCGAGGTCCGAAAGGCTTGACGACCGGCCGCGCGGAGCGGAAATAGGCCTCAGATCACGATCCATCCGGGTTCAGTCGACCCCGGATGGAGGAACGGGATCGATTCCAATAAGTAGAGCATGATCCGGAAAAGTGCTTCACACTTTTCCGGATCATGCTCCAACAAAGCCGAGCAGGACAGTTCGATGCAGAAATTCGATCAGATGACGGGCGTCGCCGCCCCCCTGCCCCAGATCAATGTCGACACCGACATGATCATCCCGAAGCAGTATCTGAAGACCATCCAGCGCACCGGCCTCGGCAAGGCGCTCTTCGCCGAGATGCGCTATGACGACAAGGGCTCGGAGAACCCGGACTTCGTGCTCAACAGGCCCGCCTACCGCAAGGCGACGATCCTGGTCGCGGGCGACAATTTCGGCTGCGGCTCCTCGCGCGAGCATGCGCCCTGGGCGCTCCTCGACTTCGGCATCCGTTGCGTCATCGCGCCGTCCTTCGCCGACATCTTCTACAACAACTGCTTCAAGAACGGCATCCTGCCGATCACGCTGCCGCAGGAGGACGTCGACAAGCTGATGGACGACGCCTCGCGCGGCGCCAACGCCGTCATCAGCATCGACCTTGCGAAGCAGGAGATCCGGGGGCCCGACGGCGGCATGGTGAAGTTCGACATCGACCCCTTCCGCAAGCATTGCCTGCTGAACGGACTCGACGACATCGGGCTCACGCTCGAGAAGGCGCCCTCGATCGACGCCTACGAGACACGCCGCGCCACCGAGCGTCCCTGGCTCTGACGGCTCACGCGGTCCACGGATCGACAAGCTCGATTCCGCAGCCTTCAAAGTCGCTAACGTTGCGCGTGGCGAGGATGGCGCCGTGCGCGGCCGCAATGCCGGCGATCATGGCATCCGACATGTTGATCGGGCGTCCCTGCCGGCGGCGTGCAACGGCAATCGCCGCATAGGCCTTGGCCGCTGCTCCGTCGAACGGAAGGACCCGCCTCTGAAAGTCTTCTGTGAACACAGCCCGGATCTCTGCTTCGATCTGGCGTCGCCGCACGCCTTCGGGCAGCGCCTCCAAGCCGAACCAGAGTTCCGCCTCAGTAATGGACGTCGTGAACCACGTGCTGGTTGGCTGACTGTCCAGCCAAGCCGTTACGCGCGCGGAGGGAGCCTTGCGCATGAGCTCCGATAGAACATTGGTATCGAGAACGATCATTCGGGAAAGTTGGAGAAGTCCGGCGGCTCACGGATAGGTTCGCGTATCGGAAGCTCCAGTTCGACTCCACCTAGCCTTGCGAACCTTTCGTGGATCAAAGTTCCGAGGCCCTTTTCCCCCGGTTCAGGCGCTCCCGCGGCGCGACTGAGAATCTCGCGCACTTCTTCCTCCATCGAGCGGCCGTTCTCGGCCGCCCGAATACGAAGCCTGCGCTTCACCTGATCATCGAGGTTACGGATCGTGATGCTTGCCATGCAAGCAATGTAAGCGTTGCCTGCATTGATTGCAAGCTTTACATCTCTGGAGTGGCGATGCCCTTGGCGGCGCAGGCGGCGCGCACCGTGTTGTGAAGGAGGCAGGCGATGGTCATGGGGCCGACGCCGCCAGGAACCGGTGTGATGGAGCCCGCGACCTCGGCGCAGCTTTGGTAGTCGCAGTCGCCCACGATCTTCCCCTTGCCGTCGCGCTCGATGCGGTTGATGCCGACATCGATGACGCAGGCGCCGGGCTTCACCCAGTCGCCCTTCACCATCTCCGGACGCCCGACCGCCGCGATCAGGAGATCGGCGCGGCGGCACACGGCCGGCAGATCCCTGGTGCGCGAATGGGCGATGGTGACAGTGCAGTTCTCCTGCAGGAGAAGCTGCGCCACAGGCTTGCCGACGATGTTGGAGCGGCCGACCACCACTGCCTCGAGGCCCGAGAGCGAGCCCAGCGCATCCTTCGCCAGCATCACGCAGCCGACAGGGGTGCAGGCGACGAGCGCCTCCTGGCCCGTGGCCAGCCTGCCGGCATTGATGACGTGGAAGCCGTCCACGTCCTTGGCCGGGTCGAGCGCGTTGATCACCTTCTCGGCGTCGATGTGCCTGGGCAGCGGCAACTGCACCAGGATGCCGTGCACGGCGGGATCGGCGTTCAGCCTGCCGATGAGCGCCAGGAGATCGCCTTCGGGCGTCGAAGCATCGAGCTTGTGCTCCCAGGAGTTCATGCCGACCTCGACGGTCTGGGCGGCCTTGTTGCGCACATAGACGCGGCTCGCCGGATCCTCGCCCACGAGCACGACGGCGAGGCCGGGCGTGAAGCCATGCTCGCTTTTGAGCTTCGTGACCGCGCCTGCGATGCGCTTGCGCAGGCCTTCCGCAAAACCCTTCCCGTCGATCACCTTGGCGGCCATCAGTCAGCATTCTCCCGGTCAACAGGCGCCGAGGCGCCTTCTTGAGTACCAGCGCCGGTCCCCGGCACCGCAATGAGCTAGAGCGGCTCCCGCCGCCTATGAGTTGAAAGCCGCAAGGGCGGATCCAGAGGCTGAGGCTGAGGCGCCGTCACAGACTGCTCGCGGGCACGTAGTAGTAGATCGCCTGCTTCAGGAACATGAGGCCGATCAGCAGCACCATGGGCGAAAGGTCGAGCCCGCCCATGCTCGGGATGATGCGGCGGATGGGCGCGAGCGCCGGTTCGGTGAGGCGGTAGAGGCCGTAGAGGATCTGGTTCACCACGGGATTGCGCGGGTTGACCACGTTGAAAGCCGTCAGCCAGCTCAGGATCGCCATGATGATGACGATCCAGATATAGATGTCGATAACAGTGAGGATGAGCCAGAGAAAGGGATTCATTCAGCGGTTCCGTTGCGCCCTTGCGGGCCAGATTTAGCGGCGGGAACGGGAGGGCGCAAGGCGGCCTTCCGCTCGGCTTGACAGGCCGGAAGGCGGACGCCTACATACGCCCCGACCTCAAGGGGCAGTAGCTCAGTTGGGAGAGCGCGGCGTTCGCAATGCCGAGGTCAGGGGTTCGATCCCCCTCTGCTCCACCATCCTTTGGCCGTCGATACGGTGTGAGGAAGATCAATCACTTAGAGGGTCCGCCAAGATATATGGACCCCACGCATGGACCTCACGTTATTCACCGTCATTCCGGGAGCCTCACGCTCTCGAGCGCCGTCCCTAGCTGATCCGTGCTGGTGCCGCGTTGGCGCTTTTCTCTCAAATCCTCAGAACTCGGCGCAGGCGAGCGAACTGTTGCACAATTGAATGCGGCGCCTGAGCCGCGATCGTGATGGCAAGCAGTCCGACGCACCGCGCGGCTATCCATCGGGCTCTCAAGCGCGACCCCTTAAAGATGGCCTCAAGATACTCAAGGCGGTGGTCTGATAGTTGAGGTTCAACGACCAGCGAGTAGGTACGCGGGGAGAATATTGCGCGCGCAATTTGGATGAGCGGTATTTCCATAGGATGAGGGGGAGTTATCCTCATCACTCCTACTAGGACGCCCATGGGTGGCTCAGTGCTGCTAGCGTCTACCGGATCGAGGAGGCAGGTTTCCACGATGTGAGGCCAGTCGCGCGACGGCCAGCCTTGTGTCGGCTCCAAAGCTTCCTCGGCTTCCTCTTTCATTGGAAGGCGGCGGCCCGGACTCATTAAGCTCCTCCGCCGCCCGTCAGCTTCCAGAGAGCCACGCACTTGCGGATGAGGGAGACGGGGACCTGCGCGAGCATCGTGGCAGCCAGCATCCACGCGCATCTGGCGGCGATCAAACGGGCCTTGCGCATGTCGCGGGCCGCCACCGCTTCGACGTACTCCATGTGAT
Source organism: Parvibaculaceae bacterium (assembly GCA_050181295.1). Lineage (GTDB taxonomy): Bacteria > Pseudomonadota > Alphaproteobacteria > Rhizobiales > Aestuariivirgaceae > JBFXDI01. Next base: position 7,217 of record JBFXDI010000002.1, read on the forward strand.
GATCGGACAGCTGCGGCTCAATCACGAGCCTATAGGTGCGCCGGGAGTAGACGATGCGGGCGAAAGCGGAGATACGGGAGCCGGGGAGGCGATGTATTCGTTGCCTTGCCGAGCCGCTATCACTGGGCTTAGGACGCAATAGTTTCAATCGCTCGTTGCGTTGGACTCTGGCCTCTAGCTTTACATCCAGCCTTGCGCCCGTGGCCACCGCATTCATTAGGTCTACCAACGTCTTCTCCGCTGCCATCAGCCGCTCTTGTTGCTCTATGGCGTTCTCCGTCCAGCGGGCAAACGATAGGTTCGGCCAAACAGACTCCACCGGGGGCTTCCCGGAGAGGAGACGTTCTTTCTCCGCGACCAGCCAACGCTCGATCGCTTCGCGGAAAATGTCTGACTCATCACGCATAGCCAAGCTCCCCGCTCATCACCGCCGCTGCGGCACGGGAAGCCGCGAGTGCCCGTTGTCCCAAGCCGGTGGCCTTGAAGAGGCGTCGAGGGAGCCCCGGCGTCGAGGGTTCCTTTACCTCTCGCGACTCTACGAAGCCCTTGTCCGCCATGCGCCCGAGGGTGACATAAATGGTGCCGCGCTTGAGGCTCGGCTCATGGGCGATCATCTGGAGGCCGTAGAGTTCGCCTCGGTTGACAAGTAGCTCCAGGATCACGGCCTCGGTCTCGGAAAGCCTAGGGAATGCCATTTGACGCCACTTCCTCGTTATGAGTCGGACAGATTGTAAGACTCGCACTGCCAGGTGTCAATTGCTTCCAGGACGGCTCCTCGACAGCCGCTCAGACCGCCCACGGGCCTTGAGAAGCGCCTCGCCGGCGTGCGAACATCATCTCAGGGTTTCCGCAGCGTCATCCGGGGATGCCGACATGAACGACCTGGCGCCGTCCGGCGAGCGCTATCTCGGCCTCTCCTCGACCGAGCCGACGATCCCCAGCGCCTGGTATCGCGATCCCGTCCATCACGATCGCGAGCTTGCCGCCATCTGGTACCGGAACTGGGCCTATCTCTGCCATGAGAGCGCGCTAGCCGCTCCTCTCTCGTTCCGGACCTTCCGGATCGGAGACCAGACCATCCTCGTGCTCAGGGACGACAAGGGGGCGCTCCAGGCCTTCCACAACACCTGCCGGCATCGCGGCTCGGAGCTCTGCAGGGCGACGCAAGGCCGGCTCAAGTCGAAGCTGCTGGTCTGCCCCTATCACAACTGGGGCTACTCGCTGCAGGGCGACCTCGTGCGGGTGCCGCATGCGAAGCCGGTCTCGGGCTTCGAGGCTTCCGCGCTCGGGCTCTACCGCGTGCATCTCCAGTGCTGGCGGGGCCTGGTCTTCGTCAATCTGGAACGCGGCGCGCCGGCCCCGCTCGAGGCAAGCTTCGAGCCTTCCGGCGAGGCGCTGGCCAACTGGCCGCTCGAGCGTCTGGTCGTGGGACACAGCTTCCGCAAGGAACTCGCCTGCAACTGGAAGCTCTTCTGGGAGAACTACAACGAATGCCTGCATTGCCCCGGCATGCATCCGGAGCTCTGCGATCTCGTGCCGCTCTACGGCCGCGCCATGATGGACCGGCGCGACGATCCGGCCTTCGCCGAGCATGCGGACGCCACGGACCCGCGCTTCACGGGCGGGCTCAGGGCCGGCGCGCGCACCTGGTCGATGAACGGGCAACTGGCGGGGCCGGAATTTCCGGACCTCACGCCGGAGGAGTGCGCCGCGGGCCAGACCTTCGTCACGACCCTGCCCGCGATGTTTCTCATCGCGCATCCGGACTATGTGCGTACGGTGCGGCTCCTGCCGCTCGGGCCCACGCGCACCGAGCTTCTGGCCGAGTGGCTGTTTCCGGAGGAGACGCTCGCCGCGCCCGGCTTCGATCTCGCCAACACGGTGGACTTCGCCACCCTCGTCATGTCGCAGGACGGCAAGGCCTGCGAGCTCAATCAGCGGGGACTCGCCGCCCTGCCGCACGAGCGGGGCATCCTCATGCCGCAGGAATACGAGATTTCCGGCTTCCACCGCTGGATCCGGGAGATGCTGGACGACCATAAAAAGGGAGGGGAGAACGCATGAAGCATGCACTATGGGCCTGCGGACTGGCCGTGCTGGCGGCCGCGGGACTAGGGACGATGCCCGGCGCCAGGGCTCAGGAGAAGGTGGTCAACGTCTATAACTGGGCCGACTATATCGGGGAGACCACGATCGCCGACTTCGAGAAGGAGACCGGCATCAAGGTCAACTACGACCACTATGATTCCTCCGAGGCCGCCGAGGCCAAGGTCATTGCCGGCTCCTCCGGCTACGACGTCGTCGTCATCGCCTCGCGCAATCTGCAGGCCTTCCTTCCCGCCAAGGTGCTCCAGAAGATCGACAAGTCGAAGCTTCCGGGCTGGTCGCATCTCGATCCGGAAATGCTCCGTATCCTGAGCAGCACGGACCCGGGCAACGAGTATGCGATGCCCTATATGTGGGGCTCGACCGGCGTCACCTACAACACCGAGGCGGTCGACGCGCTCGTTCCCGACGCGCCCTACGACTCGATGGACATGCTGCTCAAGCCGGAGCTGGCGGAGAAGATCGCGGGCTGCGGCATCAACATCATCGACTCGCAGGCCAACGTGGTGCCGATGGTGCTCGCGCATCTCGGCAAGGATCCGCAGTCGCAGGAGCCTCAGGACCTCGAAGCCGTGGTCGAGGCCTTCAAGCCGGTGCGGCAGCACTTCAAGTCCTTCGACAACAACAACTACACGGCGCAGCTTCTGAACAAGGAGCTCTGCGTCACCATGAACTGGGCCGGCGACTACGCGACCGCCTTGGCGCGCGCCAAGGAGGCGAATGTCGACATCAAGCTGCGCTACGAGGTGCCGAAGTCCGGGAGCCCGGTGTGGTTCGATGTCTTCGTGGTCCTGGCGGACTCCAAGAACGTCGACAACGCGCATGCCTTCCTCGACTACATGCTGCGGCCTCAGGTGATCGCGGCGGCCACCAATTTCGTGAACTACGCCAATGCCAACAAGGATGCGACACCGCTCGTCAACAAGGCCATCACGGACAACCCGGCCATCTATCCGGACGAGGCGGTGCGCAAGCGCCTGTGGCTGCAGAAGCCCGCTTCGCCCGAATACGAGCGGCTCCGGACCGACGCCTGGAACCGCATCCGCACCGGCTCCTGACGGACTTTCCAAGGGAGCGGCCGGCCGCGGGCCGCTCCCGCTTCAGGCTTCGATGTTTCAAGCTTCGAGCATTCGCTATGGATCGAAGGGGCGCCGCCCTCGACAATCGGGCATCGCCTGACGCTAGCGGAGGAATTTTATGATCCAACGGCCCGTGCCATGGCCGAACGGCGCCAGGACCGCCGTCGCCATCACCTTCGACATGGATGCCGACAGTCTCATCCACATCGCCCATCCGCGCGACTCGATCACCCGCGTCTCGACCATCTCGATGCTGAAATACGGGCCGGAGGTAGCCATACCGCGCATCCTCGAGGGCTACCGCCGCTTCGGGCTGAAGCAGACCTTCTTCGTGCCCGCCTGGTGCATCGAGCAGTATCCGAAGGCGGTCGAGGCCATGGTCAAAGGCGGCCACGAGGTCGGCTTCCACGGCTATATCCACGAGGCGCCGAACGCGCTGTCGCGCGAGGAGGAGCACTACTGGATGCGCCGCTCGATCGAGGTCATCGAGAAGCACACGGGGCAGAGGCCGCGCGGCAACCGCTCGCCGCTCTACAACTATTCGATCAATACGACCGACCTCCTGATCGAGGAAGGCATCCTCTACGATTCCTCGCTCATGGGCGACGAGGTGCCCTACATCCTGAAGTCGGCCAAGGGCGAGATCGTGGAGTTGCCCGCCACCTGGGCGACCGACGACTGGCCGCCCTATGTCCATTCGATGGATCTCGACTACATGTTCCAGATCATGTCGCCGGACCGGGCCATGGAGACCTTCATGGCCGAGTTCAACGCCGTGCACGCGCTCGGCGGGGCCCTGTGGATCGGCGTCTGGCATCCCTTCGTCAGCGGTCGCCTATCTCGCTGGCTCAGGATCGAGAAGATGATCGAGGAGATGCTCGAGCGGGGCGGGGTGTGGTTCGCGACGCTCGAGGAGATCGCGGCGCATGTGCAGAAATGCCGGGCGGATGGAACCTACGAGGCGCGGGTGGACGAACTGCCCTATTACGACCGGCTGCAGGTCCCGAATCCGTCGCCGACACCCATGCTGCTCGACCGGTCGATCAAGTAGCAGACGGGGAGGCCGCTTGCACGGCCTCCCCGTTTCTGTGGCCGGGTACGCAGTACCTGATCCCGGCGCTGGCCTCCTCCCAGCAAACAGCGCGCCAAGTGAGATTGCGGTAAATGTGGAATCCGGCGGCGGCCGGGCCGCAAGATGTTGGGAAGCTGACGTAACGGCCGTTTCGCATTCCGCAAAACCCGCGTTGCAATCCGCGAAAATGGCTGCAAAACGGGAAAGTCGGCGTCAGGCGGCGGCGTTCGCCGCGCGGGCGTGGCCGGATCCGAGCCAGCGCGTCAGAAAACCGTCGAGCCACGAGGCCACGGCGCGGTCGTGCACCAGATTGCCGTCCAGATGGGCGGTGCGCGGCTGGGCGCCCGGTATGGCGAAGCGGTGGGAGGCTCTCACCGTCCAGCGGTGCATCATGGCGCGCGTCACCTCGGGATGGAACTGGAGCCCGTAGGCCGTGTCGCCATAGCGGTAGGCCTGGTTCGGAAAATCGTCGCCCTCCGCCAGCAGCACGGCGCCCCGCGGCACCTCGAAGCCCTCCCGGTGCCAGTGGTAGACGTGGTCGGGCCAGGAGCCGTACCGGCGGCCGTGCTCGGTGGGCCGGATCGGGTAGTACCCGATCTCGGCCCGGCCTTGCGGGTGCGGCGACACCCTGGCGCCGAGCTGGCGGGCCAGAAGCTGGCCCCCGAGGCAGATGCCGAGATAGGGAACCTCCTCCTTGAGCGGCGTCGCCAGCCAGTCGATCTCCTTGCGGATGAAGTCGAGCTCCTGGCAGTCGTTGGCGCTCATGGGGCCGCCGAACACCACGACGCCCGCATAGCCGCCGAGCGAGCGGGGCAGGGGCTGGCCCATGCAGGGACGGCGGATGTCGAGCCCAAATCCCCGCTGGCTCAAGAGCCGTCCGACGCGGCCGGGCGTCGAGGTCGGCTGGTGGACGATGACAAGAATCCGATCACGCATGAGGGGCAAGGTGCCTTCCGACGCAACCCGTGCCGGCACAAGCGCTCCCGGCGAATCGCCGTCCTGCGCCGTGCCGATGGCGAAACATGATGCCATGCTCCAACCGTTTCCGTCGAGCCTGCGCTCCAGAACTGTCGCGGGGCTGGAGGAAAGCCAGGGGGATTTTGCGGCCGGACGCTATGGCCCGGCGGCTGAACGGGAGGTGAACCGGCGGGCCTTCAGGTGTTCCGCTTCGGGGCCTGGATCAGCCGCACGATCGGCAGCAGGATGCGGTTCGGAATATAGCGGGAGGCATAGGCGGACAGGCCGGACGACAAATCCGGGAAGGCCAGGCGCTGGCCGCGGCGGAAGGCGCGCCAGCCGGCAACCGCGCAGTCCATCGACGTCACCTGCGGGATGCCACGATAGACCTTGGAGGCGTTCATGCCGGCGCGCGCCTGAAATCCCGTCGGCACCGGGCCCGGACAGAGCGCCGTGACGGTGACGCCGGTGCCCCGATACTCGGTCGCCAGCGCCTCGCTCCAGGAGAGGATGAAGGCCTTGCTGGCGAAATAGGTCGCCATGTAGGGGCCTGGCAGGAAGCCCGCCACCGAGCAGACATTGAGAAGGCCGCCCGAGCCCTTGCGGCGCATGGCGGGAAGATAGCGGAGCGACAGATCGACGAGGGTTCGGACATTGAGATCGACGATGCCGAGCTGGTCCTCGCGCGAGAGTTCGCCCGCCGGCCCGAAGAGGCCGTAGCCCGCGTTGTTGACGATCACGTCGGGTTCGATCCCCCGCCCTTCAAGCTCTTCCTCGAGCTGCCCGGCCGCGCCGTGGTCGCCGAGGTCGAGCGCGATCGCCAAGGGTGACTGGCCGGTCTGGGCGTTGATGACGCCCGAGACGCGATGGATTTCTCCCTCCCGGCGCGCGACCAGGACGAGGCGGTGGCCCTCGCGGGCGAGCAGATGCGCGAAGGCTTCGCCGATGCCGCTCGAGGCGCCCGTGACGAGTATGGTTTGCGTTTCGCCGTCCCGCGTCTGCGCCATGCCCGTCCGCCCCTTTTCGCTTCAGCCGACCTTGATGACCTGCCCGGTGATGAGGCCCTCGACGCTCTTGGCGTAGGCGAGGCCGACGCGCTTCGAAGGCACGGTCTCGTGGCCGGGAAAGAAGCCCGGATAGGCCGCGGCCGATTCATCGAGGAGCGCAGGGCTCACCACGTTGATGCGGATGCCGCGCGGCAGCTCGATGGCAGCCGCCATCACGAAGCCCGCAAGCGCTGCGTTGACCGCCGAGGCGCTCGTCCCCTTGGGGATCGGGTCGCGGTCGAGGATGCCGCTGGTCAGCGTGAAGGAACCGCCGTCATTGAGGCTCGCGAGCCCGGCGAGCACGAGGTTCACCTGGCCCATGAGCTTGTTGTCGAGGCCCACCTTGAACTTCTCGTCCGTCATCTCGGCGAGCGGCGCGAAGCTCACCTTGCCGGCGCAGCAGACGACCGCGTCCAGGCGCCCGAGCTTGCCATACATGGCCTCGATGGAGGCGCGGTCGCCGATGTCGACCTTGACGTCCTCGCCCTGGCGGCCGGCCTTCACGATCTCGTGGCGGGACCCAAGCTCTCCGAGCACCGCCAGTCCGATGGTGCCCGAGGCGCCTATGAGGGCGATCCTCACGACCGGTCGCTCCCTGCGTCCTCGCTGTCCTTCAGCGGCTTGAGCTTCGCGAAGACGGTGTCGGGATTGTAGTCCTGATTCTCCTTCTCCTCCCTGGCGGGCTCGGCCGCCGCGGGCTCGGGCCTGCGGGTCGTCTCGCTCGCGGGGAGCAGCGTGCGCACGGGCTCGGCGGAGGGCGCAGCGCCCCCGGCCTTGCGGGCCGCCTTCTGGACCGCGAGGTCGAGATCGAGCTGCGTGCAGAGGCCGAGCGTCACCGGATCGACCGGCTTGATGTTGCTGGCGTTCCAGTGGGTGCGGTCGCGGATGGCCTGGATGGTCGGCTTGGTGGTGCCGACGAGCTTCATGATCTGGGCGTCGGAAAGCTCGGGATGGTACCGCAGCAGCCAGGCGATGGCGTCCGGGCGATCCTGCCGGCGCGAGACGGGCGTGTAGCGCGGACCGCGCTTGGTCTTGGTGACGGGAATGCCGGTCTTGGTGACGGAGATCTTCAGCCGGTAGGCCGGATCGCCCTCGCCCTTCTCGATCTCCTCGCGCGCGAGCTGCCCGCTTGCCACGGGGTCCAGCCCCTTGATGCCCTGCGCCACGTCGCCGTCGGCGATGCCCTTCACTTCGAGCTCGTGCAGGTGGCAGTAGTCGGCGATCTGGGGAAAGGTCAGCCTGGTGTTGTCGATGAGCCAGACGGCGGTCGCCTTCGGCATCAGCGGTGCCATTGACATGGTCGTCCTTCCTTCGAAACCGAACGGTTCCGATCCAAAGAGAGTTTCATGATTGGGATGGGGCCGTATATAAATCGCCGGCCGCCGGGGCGCAATCGGTCTTGAGTGCCTGACGTGCGAAGTCGAACGGCCGTCGAGCCCAAGGTTCCGGCCGACCTCATGCCAATAAGGTGATAGGGGCGTGAGGAACGTCTTCAATTCCCTACGGTTTTCGGTCTGACGGCTCTGCACCAAGCAGGGCTGACTCCTCGAACCAAAAGGAACACGAGATGAGGACAACGATCGCGACGGCCGTGCTTTTTGGCTTGCTCGGCGTCACTTCGGCGTATGCCCAGGGAGTGACGTGCGACAAGGCCAGCATGGACAAGATGAACTCCGACATCAGCGCCATGAACGGCGCTGGCCAGATGAAGGAAAAGAAGGATATGGCCATGAAGGAGATGATGTCGGCGCAGGAGGCCATGGCCGCGAGCAAGATGGACGAATGCACGACGCATATGAACAACGCTATGCAGGCGATGCAGGGCTCAAGCATGGACGGCCAGTCTGGGCAGATGGACAGCTCCGGCCAGATGAACACGGCCGAGCCAACAGTCGGCACGAAGGACACCGAGAAGAACAAGGCTGACAGCCCGCAGCCGCAGTAAACCTCGACCACCATGAAACCCCGGCCAACCGCCGGGGTTTCATGGCGCTTCCTTCAGCCGGCCACGGCCACCGAGGCGCCGCCTTTTCCAGCCGAGGCCGCGATCGCCTGCATCACCGCCACGGCATGGATGGCCTCCGGAGGCGCGATGCCGGGAAAGGATGCCCTGCCGGCGCAGGCGTCGGCGAAAGCCTCGAGCTCGGCCTTCAGCGTGTCGACGCGGGGCAGGGCCTTTTGCTCGCGTTTTTTGCCGCCCGAGGGCAGCACCCAGAGCTCCGTCAGGTCGTCGATGGCGAAGGCGTTGGCGCTGGTGCCGTAGACGTTGCACCAGCAGGTGAAGGGGGCTGCGGCGATAGCGCCCATGTAGGCGGTGGCGCCGGAGGACAGGCGGAAGAGCGCCGAGGTGGTGTCGTCATTGTCCACTTTCAGCGCCCGACGCACGGCCTGCGCCCTCACTTCCTCGATGCGTCCGCCGAGCCAGGCCACGATGTCGATGACATGGATGCCGAGGCCGGCGAGCCCTCCGGCCGGACTCTCCTCGCGGCTCGCCCGCCAGTGGGCCTCGGTCCAGTTCATGGCGGAGGGGGCGGAGAAGTTGGTCTCGATATGGAGAAGGGTTCCGAACTCGCCCGCCTCCAGCATGCGCTTCAGCTCCACCGCGGCCGGGGCGAAGCGGCGGTTGTGGCCGACCGCGAGCACGACGCCCGCCGCCTCGCAGGCGCGGGCGGCCGTCTCGCCGCTTTCGGCCGTCATCGCAAAGGGCTTCTCCACGAACACATGCTTGCCGGCGCGCGCGGCTTCCGTGACCTGCGCGGCATGGAGCGAGTGGGGCGTGGACAGGATGACAGCGTCGATGCCGGGATCGTCCAGCAACGCCCCGTAGCTGTCATAGGTCCTGGCGCCGAACTTTTCGGAAAAAGCCTTGCGCTTATCCGCCGAGCGGGAAAAGCCGCCGGCAATGGCGATGCTGTCGGACTTGCCGTGCACGGAGGAGGCGAGCTCGTCCGCCCACCAGCCGAGCCCGATCGAGGCGGCGCGCAGCATCAGTCCGTCTTGTCCTTATGCGTCCTGTCGCGGTCCTGCGCGCTGCCGTCGTCGTAGCCGTGCCGGCTGCTGTAGAAGACCGCCGCCATCAGGCCGCAGCCGACGAGCAGCGTGGCGATGATGCCGAAGGCCATGGAGCCCCAGCCGAAGCCCGAGATGTTGGCGCCGGCGCCGAGCTGCCAGCCATAGACCATGAAGGCGATCGAGACGCCGAGCAGCGCCAGAAGCGCGAGAAGGAGAATCTTCGAGCCCATGTCGAAGATATGGGCCCGGTGCTCCCCTCGCTGCAAGCCCCCGAACGGATCCTCGGAATGTGTCGCGGCCGCCATGCACGTCACGACTGCAGGCCGAGCCAGTCCCTCACCTGGTTCTGGAAATAGGCCACGCCCTGCTCATGGCGGGGCGAGAGCGGCCCCGGGCTGTAGCTGCCGGTGGCGTAGTTCTTCTGGGTGTCGACGCAGACCTCGAAGTCCTCGGTCACGACCGCGAGATTGCGGCGGATGGTGTCGTCCTGGGCGGGGCGCGCCTGCTCCGAGCTGTCGGCGAAATAGAAGTTGTAGATGAGCTCGGTGCGGTTCTCGTCGAGCGGGTTGATGCGCGAGGTGTTCATGCCGCCGTCGAACAGCGAGAGCGTCCAGTTGGGCCACATCCAGAGCCACTTGCCGCGATAGAAAAGCCCGTCGCGCGGCGGAGCCGTCATGCGCACGAAGCCTTCGAGCGCCACGGTCGAGAATTTCTCGAAGTCGATAGCGGAGAAGAAGGCCGGATGGATGCCGGGGATATGGTAGCCCTCGACGAAATTGTCGGTGTAGGTCTTCCAGTTGGCGCCGAAGACCATGCGCTCCTCGCGGTAGTGGGCGTAGGTCTCGATGGGCTCCTCATCCAGCTCCTCGACGAGCGCGCCGAGTTGCTTGACCAACGGCTGGCGGGGATGGATGGCGGCAAAGAGAAGGCCGCGCCAGATTTCCAGCGACACGGGCTCGAGCGGCCAGTCGCTCTTGTCGAAATCCGGATCCTCGCCGAACCAGGGCGCGTTCAGGAGCTTGCCCTCGTCGCTGTAGACCCAGTTGTGGTAGGGGCAGCGGATGGGGCCGCAGCGGCCGGTGCCCTCCGGCAGGAGCCTCGCGCCGCGATGCCGGCAGACATTGCGGAAGCCGCGGAGATTGCCGTCGCGGGCGCGGATGGCGAAGAGCCCAAGGCCCGCCACTTCGGTGCTGATGTAGCTCCCCGGCTCATCGAGCTTCGACACCGGTCCCAGAAGCTGCCAGCTCTTGGCGAAGATATCCGAGCGCTCGCGCGCGAAGACGCCGTTGTCGATGTAGAGGGCAGGGTCGAGATTTCGCAAGGCTTGGGACCTCCAATTGAAATTGCGGCGGCAGTTTCCGTTATGCCGCGCGGCCTTGCAATGGGGGTCGCGAAGTCGCCGTCAGGGCTCCTGCGCCTCGAGAAAGCGCATGAGAGCGGTCTCGGCGCGGGTGAGGCCGGCTCTCGGCCGCGAGCCGACAAGGCTCGCCGCGAGGCTCTCCTCCTCGAAGGCGTCGAGGATGGTCGCGTGGATATAGCTCGAGCGGCAGACCGCAGGCGTGTTGTCGAGAAGGCCCGAGACCTCGCGGCAGATGGTGGCGAGCGCCTTGCGGCGCTCAGTCGCGGAGGCCGGCGGGAAGGCGCAGAGCAGTTCGAGCGCATGAGCGGAGGCGCGGAAGGTGCGGAAGTCCTTCGCGGTGACGTCGGCGCCCGTCGCCTCGCGCAGATAGGCGTTCAAGTCCTCCGCGGTCACGGGCTTGGCGATCCTTCCCTCGCGCTCCTTGAAGAGGCGCCGGCCGGGCACGTCCTTCAGCATGCCGATCCGCCGGGCGAGGCGCGCATCGTCGATCGCCTTCACGATGTGCTTGCCGCCCTTGCCGCGGAAATCGAGATTGATGCGCTTTCCCTCCACGGTGGCGTGGCGCTTGAGAAGGGTGGCGGCGCCGCGTCCGCCTTCATCGCCCGCATAGGCCTCGTGGCCCGCCCGGAGCGCGGCGCGGTCGATCAAGGTCACGGCAGCGGCGATGATCGAGGGCCGCGACAGATGCCGGTCGCCGAGATGGCCGCGCAGGCCCTTCCTCAAGCCCGGAAGCGCGTCGCCCAGCTCCTTGAGGCGCGCGATCTTGCGGGCGGAGCGAATATGCTCCCAGTCCGGGTGATAGATATATTGCAGCCGCCCCGCCTCGTCGCGGCCGACCGCCTGGAGATGCGCCTCGGGCTCGGCGGCGATGCGCACCTCACGCCAGGCGGGCGGGATGACGATCTCGGAAATCCGGGCCTTCACGATGGGATCGCTCACGGCGTTGCCGGCGGCGTCGCGGATGGCGAAGCCCGTGCCATGGGGAACGCGGGTCAGTTCGAGGTCGTCCGTTTCGATTTTCTTGAGCTTCAGGCGCTTCAGAAGACGCCGCTCGCTGGCTTCGAGCATGAAGATGGCCCTGCCCCGGTTTCCAAGCGCCGGTCCAACGCCCGTTCGCCCGCTGCAGTTCCGCACAGAGGCCGGAATGCTGCGCTTTGCGTCTCAGGCGTAGGCCACCCAACCGCGGAAGGCGAAGCCGGCGTAGAACAGGCTCACATCGGAGAACCCGGCGTCTCTCAGGAGCGCCTCGTCCTCCTCGGGCGAAAGGATCGGCAGTTGGGCGGCAATGGCCGCGCGCCCGGCTTCCGCTCTGGCGGGCTCGATGCCGGAGGAGACGGCGAAGGCCGCATAGCGCGACAGCCACCGCTCGCGCGCCTCGCCGGCTTGCGGGAAGCTCAGATGCGCCGCAACGAAGGGCGCGCCGGGTTTAAGCCTGCGGCGGACCTCCAGCAAGGTGCGGCGACGCTCTCCGGCGGGCACGAAGTGCAGGGTCAGGAGGCAGGCGGCCGCGTCGAACGGTCCTTCCGGCGCGACATCGACATATCCCTGATGCAGGCGCACCCGGGAAACGAGCGGCCCGAGCACGGTTTTCGCCAGCTTCAGCATCTCCGGCGCCGGGTCCACCCCGTCGAAGCGCCAGCCGGGCTCAGCCTCGGCGAAAGCCCTGAGCTCCAGGCCGCCGCCCGCGCCCAGAACCAGGACTCTCGCATCCCCCGGAGCCCGCTCCGCGAGAAGGAGCCGGGCCATGCGCTGCAGGTCGGCGAAACCCGGCACAAGCCGGGGCGGCCCTTCGGCGTAGCGCACCACGGCTTGAGGGTCGGCAAACGGGTCCATGGGTCCTCTTGGGCGGTTAACCGGGAGGGCATCTAGGGCGCTTTCCGGAAAATTTCACCCCACCAGGGATTGGGGCCAGGACGATTGACCGGCCAAGGGCGAAGGAGTAGTCGAGCGGAATACTCGGGAATAGCCTCGGAGGGTTCGGGCATGAGGAAGCATCTTGCGGGACTGGCGCTTGCCACCGCGCTCACGACGGGCGCGATCCTTTCCACCGCCAGGGGAGAGGCGCCGACAGCCGACGCAGTGGTCACCCATTATGCGGAAGTCGCGCATGGCATGTATTCGGACGCCCATGCGGCGGCCGTCGAGCTCGGAACGGCGGTGGACGCCCTGATCGCCAGCCCCTCGCAGGAGACGCTGGATGCGGCGCGCAAGGCCTGGAAGGACTCCCGGCCCTGGTACCAGCAGACGGAAGGCTACCGCTTCGGCAACGCCATCGTCGACGACTGGGAAGGCAAGGTGAACGCCTGGCCGCTCGACGAGGGCCTCATCGATTATGTCGATGCCGGAAGCTACGGCGACAGCTCGGACGAGAACCCCCTCTACACTGCCAACGTCATCGCCAACAAATCCGTCCGCATCGGCAACGACACGGTCGACGCCAGCAAGATCGACGCGGAGCTCTTGCAGAAGCTGCAGGAGGCGGGCGAGGTCGAGGCGAATGTCGCGACCGGCTACCACGCCATCGAGTTCCTGCTGTGGGGGCAGGATCTGAACGGCACCGGGCCCGGCGCAGGAAACCGTCCGTATACGGACTACGACGCCAAGAACTGCACCGGCGGCAATTGCGACCGCCGCGCGGCCTATCTCAAGGCGGCGACCGACCTCCTGATCTCGGATCTGAAGGAGATGGCCGACAACTGGACGCCCGACGGCGCGGCCAGCAAGCAGGTCAAGGAGAAGGGCGCCGAAGGCGGGCTCGCCACCATCCTCACCGGCATCGGCAGCCTCTCCTATGGCGAGCTCGCGGGCGAGCGCATGAAGCTCGGCCTCATCCTGCACGACCCGGAGGAGGAGCACGACTGCTTCTCCGACAACACCCACAACTCGCACTATTACGACGAGGCGGGCATGGTCGCGATCTACACCGGCGCCTACACGCGCCGCGACGGATCGAAGCTCGAAGGCGCCTCGATGGCGGAATATGCGAAGGCGAAGTCGCCGGAGGCCGCGGCCAAGGTCGATGCGCTGATGCAGGACGCGGAAGCGAAGCTCAAGCTCATCAAGGACACGGCCGATTCCGGCAAGATGGCCTATGACCAGATGATCGGCGAGGGCAATGCCGAGGGCAACAAGATGGTGCAGGACGCCATCGACGCGCTCGTGGCCCAGACGCGCGGCGTCGAGGCGGTGGTCGCCGATCTCGGGCTCAAGATCACCGTCGAGGGCTCCGACAGCCTCGACAATCCCTCCGCCGTGCAGGGCCAGTAGGACGCGCCCGCCGCTCCAGACTCCGCTCTCGCGGCGTGGCGCCCTGGCCTTGCTCGCGGGGGCGGGCGTGGCGGGGCTGCTCAGCCGTCCGGGCAGCGGCGAAACCCTGCCCGAACCCTCCGGGCGCAGCCGCGCTCTGTCACTCCGGGCCGCCGAGCGGCCGGCGCGGCTGCTCGGCCCACAAGGGCCCGAAAGCCGGCTATGGAGCTTCGGCGATGAACTCTATCCGGTGATCCGCATCGGGCGTGGCGACCGCGTGCTCGCCACGCTCGACAATGCGCTTCCCGAGCATACGACCATCCACTGGCACGGCATAAGGCTCGCCAACGCCATGGACGGCGTGCCCTACATGACCCAACCACCGGTCGAGCCGGGCCAGCGCTTCCTCTATGATTTCACGGCACCCGACGCCGGCACCTTCTTCTTCCATCCCCACTGCAACGAGTCGGGGCAGGTCGGGCACGGCCTCATGGGGCTCCTCATCGTGGAGGGCGACGAGCCCGAACCCCGCGATGGGGAGGTGATCCTCGCGGTCAAGGACTGGCGGCTCAATCCGGACGGCACGTTCCTGCCCTTCGTCACCGAAAAGGGCGCGCCCAAGGCCGGCACCTTCGGCACGGTGCGGACCGTCAACGGAATGCCGAAAGCCACTCAAGCCGTGCCGGCTTCCGCCGACATCCGCATCCGCATCCTCAATCTCGACGCCACGCGCGTGCTGGAAGTGGGCGTCGAGGGCGGGCCGGCGGCCATCGTGGCCGTGGACGGCAACGCCATCGCGCCCGTGCCGCTCGACACCTGGCGCATGGGCCCCGCCATGCGCCTCGACCTCGTGGCGAGGACGCCGAAGGACGGGGCCAAGCTCAAGGTCATCGACTACAACGTGGCGGAGCCCTATGTCGTGGCTGAGCTCGAGGCTAGGGGCGCGGACCGGCGCAGCCGAGATTTCTCGCCGCCGCCGCTTGTCGCCTCGGACATTCCGGAGCCCGACCTCGTTGCGGCCGAGGCGCAGTCCTACATCTTCGGCGCGGCCGGCGATCCTGCGGGCAGCTTGCCGGTCGAGCCATCAGGCGATCAATCCCTCGATGAGGCGTTGCGGCGCTCCATGTGCTTCGGCACGCGCACCTTCTGGTCGATCAACCGCCGCTCCTGGCCGAGCAACGGGCATGCGACGCCGCCCGCGCCGTTGGCGGCGCTGAGGGCCGGCGCGAGCTACCGCTTCACGCTCCAGAACGCTACGCCGCACCCGCATCCGATCCATCTCCACGGGCACACCTTCAAGGTGCTGTCGTCGTCGCGCCGCCAGATTGCGCCCTACTGGGCCGACACCGTACTCTTGGGCGCCAAGGAGCGTGTCGACATCGCCTTCGTCGCGCGCGAGGGCGACTGGATGTTTCACTGCCACATCCTCGAGCATCTCGAGACCGGCATGATGGGTTATTTCCGCATCGCATGAGCCGTATCGCGTTCAGCCTGTTCCTGGCCGGCATCGTGCTGGCCCTGCCGGCGCGCGCCGATCCCCTGGACGCGGTCGCGGGCAAGGCGCTGTTCGACCGCCGCTGGGTGCAGGCGCCGGCCTCGACCAAGTCGGCGGACGGGCTCGGTCCCCTCTTCAGTGCGCAGGCCTGCGCCACCTGCCACAAGGCGGGAGGACCGGCGCGCTTCGTCGAAACTGAGGACGGGCTCGGCTCGCTGGGGCTGGTCGTGAGGCTCGGCACGGACAAGGGTGTTCCCGATCCCTTCTACGGGCGCCAGATCCAGGAGCGCGCCATTCCGGGCCTTGTTCCGGAGGCGCGCGTGCGGCCGCGGCTCGCGAGCGCCGTTTCGCTGAGGCTCATGCAGATCGAGGCCGATCTCGACCTGACGGGCCCCGCGCTCGGCAAAGGGGTTCACAAGGAGCTCCGCGCCGCTCCCTCGCTCCGGGGCCGTGGCCTCATCGCTGAAGTGGACGCGGCGGCCATCCTGGCGCTCGCCGATCCGGAAGACAGGGACAAGGACGGCATCTCCGGGCGCGCCCGCATGCTGCCGGATGGCAAGGGCGGCGTAATGCTCGGGCGCTTCGGGCTCAAGGCGGGCCGCGCCAGCATCGCCGACCAGGCGGCGGACGCCGCCTCGCTCGACATGGGGCTGTCGTCACCTTTCCATCCGCTGCCGCAGGGCGACTGCACCGCCGTCCAGACCGATTGCGCACTGCGCGCGGGGCCGGACAAGGCGGAGATCGGCGATCAGTCGATCGAGCTGATCGCCATCTTTGTCGCCACACTGCAACGCCCGCCGGTGCCTAACGATCCGAAGGGCGAGGCGCTTTTTGCGAAAGCCGGATGCACCCAATGCCACGTCCCGTCGCTGCCGAAGGCGCAAGGCGGAGAGGCGGCGATCTTCAGCGATCTCCTGCTGCACGACATGGGCGAGGGGCTTTCCGGCCGCATCGGCGATGGCGATGTCGATCCGGCGGAATGGCGCACCGCGCCGCTCATCGATCTGGCGCAGCGGCCGCAGGCGCGCCGCTACCTGCATGACGGGCGCGCGGGCTCGATCGAGGAGGCGATCCTCTGGCATGGCGGCGAGGCCGAGGCGTCGCGCAACACGTTCCAGGCGCTGGGCGCGGAGGAGCGCAAGGCGCTGATCGATTACGTGAGCAGGCTCTGATGGCGACGCGTTTCCTCTGCCTCCTCCTCCTCGCGATCACGCTCGTCACGCCGGCGACTGCCGCCGATCACGTCACGGTCGCCAAGACACTTGCAGCCGATGTGATCGTTCCCCGCTACGAGGCGCTGGCGAAAGCCGCGGAAGCGCAAGCGGAGGCCTGGAAGAATCTTTGCGCCGCGCCGTCGCCCGCAGCCCTTGAAGCCGTGAAGAGCGCCTATCACGCGACGGCCGACGCCTGGTCGGCGGCGGAGATCATCCGCTACGGGCCGGTGTCCGAGGATTTTCGCGCGGAGCGGCTCTCCTACTGGCCCGAGCGCAAGAACGCGACGCAGCGTGGACTTGCACAGCTCCTCAAGCCCGACTCGCAGAACAACCTCAGCCCCGACAGCATCCGCGGCGCGAGCGCGGCGGTGCAGGGGCTGCCGGCGCTCGAACGGCTTCTCTTCACCGACCCGCCAGCGGACGAGAAGGCCTTTGCCGGCTCGCCTGACAACGAGCGCCGTTGCGCGGTCGGCCGCGCCATCGCCGATAATGTCAGGGCGCTGGCGGAGGAGATCCGCGACGGCTGGTCGGATCCGAAGAGCGGGCTTGCGAGCCAGCTCTTCTACGCGCCGCTTGCGGACGAGGTGGTGCGCCGGCTCGCGACCGACGTCGTATCAGGCTTCCAGATCATGCGCGACGTGAAGCTCCTGCCGGTTCTCGGGCCCGAGATCGCGCGCGCCAATCCGAAGCTTGCGGAAGGCTGGCGCAGCGAACGTTCCTCGCGTGCGCTCGCGCTCAACCTCAAGACCACGCTCGTCATGGCGGAGATCATGCTCGAAGGGCAAAGCGAGGAGGGTGCTGCCGGCCTCTACAATGTGCGCCAGGCGCTCCGCGTCGCGGAAGGGCTGCCGCCGCTCTTCGGGCCTATGGCGGCCGATCGCAAGGAGCGCCCGCAGCTCATCCTGCTATTCGACGCGCTGGGCTTTTCGCGCGACAGGCTCCTGATCGAGGTGCCTGCGGCGCTCGGCATCGCAATGGGGTTCAACAGTCTCGATGGCGATTGACAGACGGCAGATTCTCATCGGCCTCGCGGCGGCGCTCGCAACCCCCGGCGGCACCGCATGGAGCTCGCCTTCCGAAGCGCTCTACGTTGCCTGCCGCGACAGCGCGGACAAGCGTTCCTTTGCGGCGGTATTCTCGGCGGACGGCAGAGAAGTGTTCTCGACCGTGCTCCCGGCGCGCGGACACGACGCGGTCGAGCGGCCCGGCTCGGGCGAGATCGTCGTCTTCGCGCGCCGCCCGGGCAACTGGGCGGTAGCCTTCGATCCCCGGCGCGGACGGGTGGTGACGACCATCCTCTCGCAGAAGGACCGGCATTTCCTCGGCCATGGCGCCTTCACGGCCGACGGAAAGCTCCTCTATGCGGGCGAGAACGACACGAAGAGCGGCAACGGCGTCCTCGGCATCTACGATGCGACCGACGGATACCGGCGCATCACCGAAATCCCATCGCTCGGCATCGGGCCGCACGACATAAAGCTCATGGGCGACGGGCGGACGCTGGTGGTGGCGAACGGCGCGCTCAAGACGCTTCCCGAGAGCGGCCGGGAAATCCTGAACCTCGACAGCATGCGGCCGAACCTTGCCTTCATCGACATGCGTACCCACGCCACGCTCGGCCTCGTCGAGCTTGGGCCAGAACTCCGCCAGCTCTCGATCCGGCATCTCGCGGTGGCGGCGGACGGCACGGTGGCCTTCGGCTGCCAGTACCAGGGAAGCGCCGGCGACCTGCCGCTGCTCGTGGGCCTTGCGAAGGAGGGGAAGGCCAAGCTTCTCGACATGCCGGAGCTCGAGCTCTCCAAGCTCGACAACTACGTGGGGTCGGTCGCTATAGACGATGATCAGAGGATGATCGCGGTGACGAGCCCGCGCGGCGGCTCGGTGGCGCTGTGGGAGCTTAAGACCGGGAGCTTCCATTCGCGCGCCGCCATGAGCGATGTCTGCGGCTTGGCGCCGCTCGATCACGACGCCTTCCTGCTCACCTCCGGCAATGCCGGCATGCGGAGGCTCGGGTCCCACGATCGAACGCCGGGCCTGCCCGTCGCCGGCAGCCAGCAGTGGATGTGGGACAATCACATGCGGCGGCTGAAGCGCGTCACATAGACTTTCAGACGCCCCACACCATGAGGAGCGCCGGAACGCCGATCAGGATGACGAGCAGCGAGAGCGGCAGCCCGAGCTTCCAGTAGTCGCCGAAGCGATAGCCGCCCGGGCCCATGACGAGCGTGTTGCACTGGTGCCCGATGGGCGTGAGGAAATCGCAGCCGGCCCCGATCGCTACCGCCATGAGGAAGGCGTCCGGCCTGTAGCCGAGCGCGCCCGCGAAACCCGCGGCGATCGGCGCCATCACCAGCACGGTCGCGGCATTGTTGAGGAATGGCGTGACGGCCATGGCCGCCACCATGATGAGACCGAGGGCGCCCCATGGCGGAAGGTTTGCGGCGGCGGCCGACAGCCAGCCGGCGAAGAGGTCGGTGGCGCCGGTGGTGCGCAGCGTGTCGCTCACCGGGATGAGGGCCGCGAGCATGACGAGGATCGGCCATTCGATCTCGGCATAGGCCTCGCGCAGGCCGACGGCGCGGGTGAGGAGGAGCAAAACGGCGGCGCCGAAGAAGGCGATGGCGACGGGAAGCGCGCCCGTCGCGGTCAGGATCATGGCGGCGGCAAGGATCATGAGCGGCAGCAGGCGCCGCCGCGCCGAGCCGAGGCGGATCTCCCGCTCGGCCAGCGGCAGGCAGTCGAGCTCGCGCAGGACCTCGGGCATGCGCTTGCGGTTTCCCTGCAGCACGATGACGTCGCCCGGCCGCAAGGCGATGGCATTCAGCCGCTCGACGAAGCGCTCGCCGCGCCGGCTCACCGCCAGCAGATTGACGCCGAAGCGATCATAGAGCCCGAGACGCTGGGCGGTCGAGCCCGCGAGCCAGGAACTGGGGCCGACCACCGCCTCGAAGGCTGCGACCTCATCGCTCGGCTCCTCCCGCTCGGGCTGTTCGTGCTCGCGCGACAGCCTCAGGCCGCCCCGCGCCACCATGCGCTCGAGCGCCGCCGGGTCGCCCTCCAGCAGCAGCGTGTCGCCCGGCTTCAGCTGCGCGTCGGGCAGGGGGCTCGATCGCTTGTTGCCCGCCCGCAGGATGCTCACAACCTTCGCCTCGCCCTCCGCCAGCTTCTGAAGCGCGGCGACCGTCGCGCCCTCGGCCCATGTGCCTTCCACTACGGCGGCTTCGGTGGCGTAGTTCTTGATGTCGAGCGCCTCGTGCATGGCGGCCGTCTGCTTCGTGCGCTCGGGCAGGAGACGGTAGGCGAAGACGAGGAAGACGAGACCGACAGCAGCGAGAAGAGCGCCGACGGGCGTGAAGTCGAACATGGTGAAGGGTGTGCCGCCGAGCTCGGCGCGCATGCGGGCCACGATCACGTTCGGAGAGGTGCCGACCAGCGTCATCAATCCGCCGAGCAGCGAGCCGAAGGCCATGGGCATGAGGAGACGCGATGGCGAGATGCCGCTCTTGCGCGCCATCTGGAAGGCGACCGGCATCATGATGGCGAGCGCGCCGATGTTCTTCACGAACGCCGACATCAGCGTGACGGAGCCCACGAGCACGAGGAGATCGCCGCGCGTCGATTTCACATAGGGCGAAAGGGCGTGCACGAAGGCTTCCATGACGCCGGTGCGCGCCACGGCCGCGCTCACGAGCAGCGCGCTCCCGACGATGATGACGATGTCGTCGCTGAAGCCCGAGAACGCCTTGTCGTAGGGAACGAGGCCGAGCAGCACCGCGGCGAGGAGCGCAATGGTCGCCACCACGTCATAGCGCAGCCGTCCCCACACGAAGAGCGCCATCATGCCCGCGAGGAGGCTCACCGCCAGGATCTGATCACCGGTCATGCGCCAGATGAGAATGGTTGCCCGGTCTTTCCAACGTCTGGGGCGTGGATTCGATGCCGGACGGGCTGCAACAGGTCCCGAAAAGAAGAACCAGGCGCTTTTTTCATGAAGCGTGGCCGGCAAGCCACAGTGACACGGTCAGGCCAGTCCCGCCCGTTTCCGGGGGAGTGAGCCTTTCCTTGCGGCTGCTCACGAGGCCCGCGCGCGACAGCCAGGCGGCCATGGCCTCGTCCGAGATGCCGAGCCGGCGGTGGGCGTGGCTGTCGCGCAGGAATTCGAGCTCGTGCGGGGCGAAATCGGCGATCAGCAGCCGGCCGCCGACCTTGAGCACGCGGGCCGCCTCCTGCAGCGCCCGGCCAGGATCGTCCAGGTAATGGAGCACCTGGTGGATGGTGACGAGATCGGCCGTGCCGGCGGCATAGGGAAGCGCCAGGATGTCGCCCTGGCGCACCTGCACCCGCGTCAGGCCCTCGGCGTCGAGCTTGGCGCGCGCCAGCGACAGCATCTCCCGGCTCTGGTCGATGCCCGTTGCATTGGCGGAAAAGGGCGCGAAAAGCTCCAGAAGCCGGCCAGTTCCGGTGCCGAGATCGAGGTAGAAGCCGAAAGGGCCAGACCCTGCCAGGCGCTGCATGGCGGCCTCGACCTCGGCTTCCGCCACGTGTAGCGAGCGGATGCGGTCCCAGTCGGCGGCGTTGGCGCGGAAATAGGCCATGGCGGCCTCCTTCCTCGCCTCGAGGACCTCCTTGAGCCTGGCGCGGTCGCGCTCCAGGACGGGATTTTCCTGCTCCAGAAGCCCCACAATGGCGCCTGCCAGCGCGCCGGAAGGACTGCCGGCGCGGCGCCGGAAAAGGACCCAGCTTCCTTCCTTGTGGCGGTCGAGCAGCCCGGCCTCGGCCATGAGCTTCAGATGGCGGCTGACGCGGGGCTGACTCTGGCCCAAAATCTGGGTCAACTCGCTGACATTGAACTCGCCTTGCGAAAGCACGTTGAGGAGGCGCAGCCGGGTCGGCTCGCCGACGGCCCGCAGAGCGGCTAGCAGTTCCTCCATCGGGTCCGGGGCCCCCTTGCCAGATGCACCCTTATGCCATAATCCTTTCCACAGTGCGCGCCGGGCTTAATCCAAAAAAAGACAATTTCGGCCAACAAGGCTATGGCGAGGCCATGAACGCGCATGGCAACGGCTTCAGGATCGTCGCAGGCCCCTGAAGCCGGCGAGCAACACTGCGGCAATGAAGCAACGTTTCGGGGCTTTGATGCATTCAGCGAAGACCAGTGCGAATCGCGTTGTGGGGGCGCATGCGCACACACGGCTCGCGGCAGCGGTCTCGGCGCTGCTGGCGGTCGGCCTCGCAAGTCCGGTCATGGCCGCTGGCAAGCAGGAGCCGCAGGCGAGCGTGCAGTCCTTCACTGCCATGTTCGGTGAGACCAACACCGAGCGGCGCCCGAAATCTTCCTTCCTGAACTCGCTCTCGAACGATTCCGAAGCAGCCGAAGCGCCCGCCCGCAAGGTCCGCACCGGCAAGGCCGCGAAGGCCAAGGTCGAGACGGCGCAGCAAGCCCCGGGCGAGCGCACCGCCGCCGACAATTCCCGCCGTCCGCGCTCCTCCCTCTTCTCCCGGATCACGGGCGAGGAGGAAACGGCCCGCATCGAGCCAGCCGCGGCGAAGATCAAAGAGAAGTCGGCAGCGCTCGACGCGGACGCCGAGGCAGACGCCAATGGCGATGTTCCCGAGGAGCTGACCCCAACCGTCGCGGATCCGCTGGAGCCCCTCAACCGCGGCATCTTCGCCTTCAACGAGGCGCTCGATTTCGCCGTCTTCCGGCCGGTGAGCTACGTCTACCGCACGACCGTGCACAAGTCGCTCCGGGTCGGCATCTCGAACGCGCTCCACAATTTCTCGACGCCCGTCATCCTGGTGAACGACTTCCTGCAGGGACGTCCCGACCGGGCGGGCAAGACCTTCATGCGCTTCCTCATCAACTCCACGGCAGGCTTCGGCGGACTCGCCGACGCGGCGGCCGCCGGAGGGCTCGAGCGCCACAGCGAGGATTTCGGCCAGACGCTCGGCGTCTGGGGCGCCGGTCCCGGCATCTATCTCATGATCCCGGTGCTTGGACCGAGCACGATCCGCGACGCCACGGGTCGCGTCGTCGACATCGCCATGCACCCCGCAACCTATCTCATGTGGAATCTCGCGCCACAGGAGCGCCTGTCGCCCACCATGGCCTATGCCGTCTCGGGGCACGAGGAACTGATGGACGAGCTCGACGCCATGCGGAAGACCTCGCCGGACTTCTACGCATCGGTGCGCGACCTCTACATCCAGAAACGCGAGAGCGACATCGCCAACGGGGCTGACAAGCTCGAGTCCATCGACGGCTCGGGCACTCTCGAACCCATCGAGTAACAGCTAAAGGTAAGCGTCCAGCATCATGGCTTCTCATTCGTACAGGATTCCCCTCACCCGTCGTTTCGTGATCTCGGGGCTCGCGGCGCTCGCCGTCGCGGCCGTGGCATTGCCTTCCGCGCCCGCGCAGGCGGCCGCATCGGCCGAGGCCTATGTCTCCAAGGTCGGCGCCAGCGTCATCGCGGCGGCCAATTCAGGCTCGTCGAGCCAGTTCCGCTCGGTCCTGAAGCAGAACGCGGACATCTCCGCCATCGCGCTCTTCTCGCTCGGCCAGTACCGCAAGAACCTCAAGCCCGGACAGCGGGAGGAGTATTTCGGGCTGGTCGAGAAGTACATCTCCGGCGTCTTCGCCCAGCACTCCTCCAAGCTCAAGGGCCAGAGCCTCGAGGTGACCGGCAGCCGCGAGGTGAAGGACAGCGTCGTGGTCGAGAGCAAGCTCCAGGGCGGCGGCTCGAGCACGCCCGTCGTGTGGCGGCTTGTGAAGCGCGGCGGTGGCTATCGCATCTTCGACGTCAACATCCAGGGCATCTGGCTCGCCACCACGCAGAAGACGAACTTCACGTCGGTGCTCCAGAAGAACAACGGCGACGTCAGCGCGCTCCTCGCCTATCTGCGCCAATAGGAAACACGACCTTGAGCCGCGCGGTGGACAGGCGGGTCCTACTCACGGGATTCTGTTCGGCCGCGTCGCTCTGCCTTGCCGGAACGGCCTTCGCCCAGACATCTCGTCACCCGGCCGTCGTCTATATGCAGAAGGTCGCCAACGACCTGTTCCGCGCCCAGAAGGACGGCACCATCCCGGCCTATCTGCAGGTCATCAACAGGCACGCCGACGTGCCGTCGATCGCGCTCTACGCGCTCGGCCGCTACAAGGCGGACCTCCCCAAGTCCGACTACCAACGCTACTACCGCGGCGTGGCGATCTTCATGTCGCGCTACTTCGCCGACCAGACCCGCCACTTCAGGGTCGCCAAGGCGGAATTCAACGAGGAGCCATCGTCGGACGGGAGCGACACCTTGGTCCGCACCAAGGTCACCCTCATGTCGGGAAGCGCCTACAATGTGGTCTTCCGCCTGTCGCGCAACGGGTCCGGCTACAAGGTCAGCGACGTCACGGTGCTGGG
This sequence comes from Parvibaculaceae bacterium, assembly GCA_050181295.1. GTDB lineage: Bacteria > Pseudomonadota > Alphaproteobacteria > Rhizobiales > Aestuariivirgaceae > JBFXDI01. The sequence continues at coordinate 31,219 of JBFXDI010000002.1, forward strand.
CTTCTCGCTGAGCTACCTGCAGCGCGGTATCTTCCTGTCCTTCCTCTCCAAGAAGAACGGCGATCTGGGCCAATTGATCGCGGCGCTCAACCGCTGAGCCGCGCGGGGGTCGGGACGCCTGGTGTCCGGTTCTAAAAACCGCCCCGGTGAAATCGCCGTCGAGCCCGATCCGGCGGCGACGGCCACCGACGCCGGCCTCGTCTTCATCGGCCGCATCCGCTCGCCCTGGCGCTCGCGCGAGAGCTGCCCGAAGAATATCCGCAAAGCGCGCGAGACCGGAAAGGGCGCCACCATCGAGATCGACGCCCCGTGGCGGCCGGGTCTCGTCGACATCGAGCCCGGCATGGCGCTCGTCATCCTCACCTGGATGCACCAGGCGCGCCGCGATCTCGTCATCCAGGCGCCCCGCCACAGCGCCAGGGTGCATGGCGTCTTCTCGATCCGCTCGCCGGTGAGGCCCAATCCGATCGGGCTTGGCGTCGTGCGCTGCCTCGCCGTCGACCGTCAGAACGGGATTGTCTCCATCGACGCCATAGATGCGCTCGACGGCACGCCGCTCATCGACATCAAGCCGTGGCTCGAGACGACGGATATACCGCCTTTGATTTGACTCCCCGGCCCGCCGGGACGAAAGTCGCCTCCGCTCCACGGATCACGGTCATCCATCGGGATTGAGACAATCCCTTACGGATCTCATCCGAGCGGCGGCGGGAGGACGACATGCCGAGCCTGGTCATCATCGGGTTCCCGGTCAGCACCTATGTGCGGGCGGTGAGGATGCTGTGCGAGGAGAAGGGCGTGCCCTATGTCCTCGATCCGGCGGAACCGCATTCGCGCGCCGTCAACGCGCTCCACCCTTACGGCAAGGTGCCCGGCATGCGGCACGGCCGCACCGAGCTTTTCGAGTCCAAGGCCATCGCCACTTATATCGACCGCCGCTTCCCCGGCCGAAAGCTCCTGCCCGAGGATGCGCTCAGGGCGGCGGAGGCGGAGAAGTGGATCGCCTTCACCAACCATCACGTCTATCCGACGATGATCCACGGCTATGTCATCCCCTGCATGGACGCCGGCTCGAACCGCCCCGATGCAAGGCAGGTGGCCGACGCGATGCCCGACATCGAGAAGCAGACGCGCATTCTCGACAGGGCACTCGGCGCCACGGGCTATCTCGCCGGCCGCGGACTGACCTTCGCCGATCTCAATCTGGCGCCGATCGTCAACTACACGCGCATGTTCGAGGATGGGACGTCGGTGATCGCCAGGGCCCGCAACGTGGGCGCCTGGCTCGAGCGGATCACCCGGCGCAGGTCCTGGCTCAAAACCGAGCCGCCCGAGGCCTAGAAAGCCTTCCAGAAATGAAAGTGGCGGGCTTCTGTTGCCAGGCGCCCGCCGAACCCCGCCTCGACCGGCTAAGGCCGAGGGCTTTGATTTCGGTTATCGCGCCGCATTAAGCAGCGAGACGCACCGGAGCATAGTTGTCGTTGGCAACTATAAATCGGCCCGATAACGGCGGAACCATGCCGAGCGAAAGCTCACCCTTTACGCCCTCGTCGATCCTGTTTCACCCCCGTCAGATGCCGCCAGTCATGAGCGGCATGTGGTGGAGGTGCCGGGTACTGCCCCCGGGTCCGATGGGTTTATTACGGCAGCCGTTTATCGCCATAGCCGCCCCTTGCGGAACGGCAGAACCAATATAGGATGCCCCCGCCCGGATGAAAAGACGTTAACGGGCATCGAGGACGGCGTCTTACGCAGGAACAAAAACGGGCCAGCCGTTTCATCGCATGACATTCGTCGACCGCATTCTCGGGCCGCAGAAGCCGCTCGAGCCGTCGTCATGGCGGCCTGTCGCCGCGGTGGCCGCTTGCCTCGGCCTCGGAGTGCTGGCCGCGGCCTGCGCCTTCGTCATGGCCATTGCCGTCGCAGGCCTGCATTTCTCGACCGACGGAACCGTAACGGCCGCGGAATGCGTGCTCTCGCTGGGAGAGGCAAGCCCCGTCTGCCATACAGCCGAGTTCTGGTTCGTCGACCTGCTCTATATTCTCCTGCCGGCAGGCCTGCTCCTGGCCACGCACTTCCGACGCAACGGCAGTCTTGCCCACTGCCTGCTCCTGCGCTCTCCCGAATGGCGGCTCTGGCAGTACGCCGTCTTCGCGCTGATCTGCGTCGTCGCGACCGGCGTCTCGCATCAGGCGGTGTGGTTCCTGACCGAACTTTCCGGCGGCAACACCGCCAACCTGCTCACCGACTTCCACACCTTCCGGCAGCATGTCCTTTCCGACAGCCTCTCCGGCTCGCTGCTCTTCGTGATGTTCGTCGTGGTGCTGGCGCCCATCACCGAGGAGCTTCTCTTCCGGGGCTTCCTGTTCTCGGCGCTGCGCGAGACGCGGCTCGGCAGCGTCGGCTCGGCGGTCGTTCTTTCCGGCGTCTGGGCGTCGCTCCACTGGGGCTATAGCTGGCAGAGCGTGGCGCTGCTTTTCGCGCAGGGGCTCCTCTATGCCTATGCCGTGCGCCGCACGGGCAGCATCTGGCCCGCGATCGTCGGCCACGGCGTCAACAATCTGATCGCCGTCGTCACGGTCATCGTCTACCAGACCATCTCGTAGGATCCTGAGCTGGCATGCCCCTTCGGAAGCCGATTCCCCAGCGTGCGAAAAGGTCCTAGCCTTGTGGGTGGCCGGCCCTGAGCCGGTGCCCGATTCGGACGGTCGCGCCATGCTCGATCAGATTTTTGGCCCGAGGCCTCATGTGCCGGCGCCCGGCCTTAGGGCCCTTTCCACCACCCTCTGCTTCCTGGCGGTCGCCGTCCTGGGCTTCGTCCTCTGCATCGCCATCGCCGTCGGCTTCCTTCTCCTGGTGCCGGGCCAGATGGCGCTGTTCCGGGAATCCTGCGCCGAAGCCGTCAATTTCAACACTGAGCCGGCCTGCCGCCCGTTCGAGGCGGTGTTCTCGGTCTCCCTCTATCTCCTCATCCCGGCGAGCCTCGCCCTGCTCGCGAGCCTGCGGCGCGGCTCCGCGGCCGAAAACCTGCTCCTCCGTTCGCCCGGCTGGGAGCTCAAGCAGTATGTGGCTTTCATCGCGCTGATCTTCGTGGCGGCGCAGGGCATTGAGATCGTGCTGCGGCTCGTGAGCGCCGCGCTCGGCGTCGATCTCAGCCCCATGAACGACGATCTGGCGCGGCCCCGCGAATGGCTCGGCGCCGATCCCTTCTCGGCGGGGCTCATGGGCCTCCTGATCGTCGTGCTCGCGCCCTTCACGGAGGAGACGGTCTTCCGCGGCTTTTTGTTCCGGCCGTTCCTCGACACGCCCCTGCGTGCGATCCTGGCAGGCGGGACGCTGACGCTCCTGTGGACGCTGCTCCACTGGAGCTATGCCTGGCAGAACCTCCTTACCATTGGCGTGCTCGGCGTGCTGTTCGCCTATGCCACCTGGCGGACGGGAAGCGTGTGGCCCGCCATCGCCGGCCATGCCGCCAACAATGTGATGGCGGCCGTGGTGTCCTTCCTCTATCAGCCTTAGAATCATGCGGCAGTATCTCGATCTCATGCGCAAGGTGCGCGACCATGGCGTCCGGAAAGACGACCGGACGGGCACGGGCATCCTCTCGGTCTTCGGCCACCAGATGCGCTTCGACCTCGCGGAGGGCTTTCCGCTCGTCACCACCAAGCGCGTGCACATGAAGTCGATCGTGCACGAGCTCCTGTGGTTCCTGATGGGCGACACCAATGTGCGCTATCTGCGGGAGAACGGCGTCACCATCTGGGACGAATGGGCGGACGAGAGGGGAGAACTCGGTCCGGTCTACGGCCGGCAATGGCGCTCCTGGCCAACGCCAGACGGCAAGACCATCGACCAGATCGCCGAGGTCGTGGCGGCGATCCGCAAGAACCCCGATTCCCGCCGCCTGATCGTCAGCGCCTGGAACCCGGCGGACGTGCCGGCGCAGGCGCTGCCGCCCTGCCATTGCCTTTTCCAGTTCCATGTCGCGAACGGCCGGCTTTCCTGCCAGCTCTACCAGCGCTCCGGCGACATCTTCCTCGGCGTGCCCTTCAACATCGCCTCCTACGCGCTCCTGACGCATCTCGTGGCGCAGGTGACGGGGCTCAAGGCGGGGGAGTTCATTCTGACCCTCGGGGATGCGCATCTCTATCTCAACCATATCGAGCAGGCCGACGAGCAGCTTGCGCGGGAGCCGCGCCCGCTGCCGCGTCTCGTCATCCGGCGCGACGTGAAGGACATCGACGGCTTCCGCTACGAGGACTTCGAGCTTCTGGGCTACGATCCCTGGCCGAAGATCGCGGCGCCCGTGGCGGTATGAGCCTCATCATCCGGCCGGCCGTGCCGGGCGAGGCGGGTCTCGTCCTCGCCTTCATCCTGAAGCTTGCCGAATACGAGAAGCTCGCCCACGAGGTCGTGGCGACGGAAGCGCTGGTGAAGGAGGCGCTCTTCGGCGCCGATCCGAAGGTCTTCTGCGATATCGCCGAATGGGAGGGCGAGCACGCCGGCTTCGCGCTCTGGTTCTACAGCTTCTCGACCTTCCGCGGCCGGCACGGCATCTGGCTCGAGGATCTGTTCGTGGAGCCGGCCTTCCGTGGGCGGAGCATCGGCAAGGCGCTTCTCCGCCATCTCGCGGCGCGCTGCCGCGAAGAAGGGTTGACGCGGCTCGAATGGTGGGTGCTCGACTGGAACGCGCCTTCAATCGACTTCTACCGCGGCCTCGGGGCCGAGCCGATGCAGGAGTGGACGCGCTTTCGCCTTTCCGGCGAAGCACTTGCATCGCTGGCGGCGGCCCATTCCAGATAGTTGTTCCCTAAGCCGCCGAAACCGGGCAGGATTCGCCGCTGCGGTGGAAGAGAGAGTGCGGATCGGCGGGCGCTGAGGGGAAGACTTTGCGCCGCCGGTTCGAGAGGAGGCGCATGGCGGGCCCGCGGATTTCCCTTGTGGTGGCGGTATCGACGAACGGCGTCATCGGCGCGAACAACACGCTTCCCTGGCGGCTGCCGTCGGAACTGAAGCGCTTCAAGGCGCTCACCATGGGTCATCCGGTGGTGATGGGACGCAAGACCTACGAGGCCATCGGCCGGCCGCTGCCTGGCCGCGACAACGTGGTGGTGACGACGGGCGAGGTGGTGAACGATCCTCTGATCCATACCGTCAACTCGGTTGAGGAGGCGCTGGCGCTCGCGGGCCGCTTCGCGGCGACGCGCAAGAAGGAGGAGATCATGGTCATCGGGGGGGCGCAGCTCTACGAGCAGGTCAGGCCCAAGGCCGAGAAGGTCTATCTGACGCGCGTCCACATGGAGGCCGAGGGCGATGCGCTCTTTCCCGACCTCAATCCGCAGCGCTGGCAGGAAACCTCGCGTGAGGACGTGAAGGCGGCGGCGGGCGATACCGCCGACTACACGGTTCACGTTTTCGAACGCGTCCAGCCCGCGACCTGACGTCTTCCCATGAGCATCGAACCGGACGTCGTGGTGATCGGCGCCGGCGCGGCAGGGGTCGGCGCCGGGCTGGCGCTCGCGCGCCTGGGAATCCCGTGCCTCATCATCGAGGCGAAAGACCGTATGGGCGGGCGCGCCTACACCGACACGACGAGCCTCGGTGTGCCCTGGGATCACGGCTGCCACTGGTTCCATTCCGCCGACCGCAATCCCTTGCGCGCGCTCGCCGACCGGCTGGGGCATGCCTATGTCCACGAGCCGCGCGGCGCCACGGCGCCGATCTACATGAACGGGAGCTGGGACACGAGCGGGCAGGCGCGCCTGCATGTGTGGGACGAACTCGACCGGGTCACCGCGAGCCGGGCCGATGTGCCGGCCGAAGCCATCATCGACAGCGGCCATCCGCAGGCGGATCTGGTGCGCCACTGGATTTCGCTCATGACCTCGGGCGAGGCGCGCGACATCTCCGCCAGCGACTACGGGCGCTACGACGACAGCCATGTGAACCTGCCGGTGCGAGACGGCTATGGCGCGCTTGTCGCCCGCATCGCCCGGGGCCTGCCGATCCGGCTCGCCTGTCCGGCGCGGCGCATCGCCAGGACGAAGCACGGGTTCGAGGTCGAGACGCCGGAGGGCACGCTCAAGCCCAGGGCGGCGATCGTCACGGCCTCGGTGAACGTGCTGCTCTCGGGCGAGATCAAATTCTCACCGGCGCTTCCGGCCGATCTCCTTTCGGCGCTCGAGAACGTGCCCTGCGGCTCCTACGAGAAGGTGGTGATCCGGTTCGAGGGCGACCCCTTCGGGGGCTTCTCGTCGGAGTTCTGCGATATCTTCGATCCGCCGGGCTCGCATCCGATCAACGTCGAGGTCGGGCATCACGGCCGGCCGCTGGCGATCGCGCATTTCGCCGGCGACATGGCGCGGGACCTCGCGGCGGCAGGGCAGCCGGCCATGATCGATTTCCTCAAGCAGAAGCTCGTCTCGGCCTTCGGCGGCGCTATCGCGAAGGCGATGAACGGCGGCACGACCACCGCCTGGGGCGCCGATCCCTTCATCCGCGGCGGCTATGCCTATGCACGTGCGGGCCACGCAGCGTCGCGCGACGTCATGATCGCCGCCGACCTCGCGCCCCTCTACCTCGCGGGCGAGGCTTTCCATTCCTCGCTCAGCGCCACCGCGCACGGCGCCTATCTCAGCGGCATCGACGCGGCGCACCGGGCTGCCCGCGCCATGGGCCGCGAGACGGTGGCGCCCGATCCGCTCTGGCTGCCGCAATCGGATCGCTAGTCTCGGGCGATCATGGCACTCCTGCCCGACCATGAGCATGCAATCATCGACCTGCGAAAGCTGACGGACTATTGCCTGAACTCTCGACACCCGCGCGGCCGTCACAAAGCGCGGGTCTTTCAGGACGCTCTCGGGATAGGGCAACGGGAAGCTCTGTGGCTGAAGGAGGCTTTGCTGGACGGCCTCGGCGCATCGCATGCCCACATGCTTGATGAAGACAACTACGGCATCCGCTGGCGCGTTGATATCCGGCTCACGCGACAGGATCGAACGGCTATGGTAAGGTCGATCTGGATCGCGGAGCAGAATAGCGTTCCACGATTTGTGACATGCTGGGTGCTTTGATGGCGTCGAAAAAGGACAAACCGCGGACCGCAGGGCTGCTGGACGCCGTCGCGGTGCTTTCGGACGTGCCGGACCGCTCGATCGTGCAAGGACAGGTTGGCACGGTCGTGGAGCTCCTGGACGACGACACCGTTCTGGTCGAGTTCAGCGACGACAACGGCAAGGCTCGCAGCATTGAACCGCTTGCGATCGCCAATCTCCTCGTCCTGCGCTACGTCTCCGCGGCGGCATAGTATCCTAGACCTCCAAAAGTGTCATAGGCTGCCGGGCCGGCAACTGGCGGAGAACGTCCCATGGTGAGCGCTGCACCCGTCTACCGTTCCGTCGTGGAGGCCATCGGCAACACGCCGATGCACGAGGTGAGCCGCCTCGATACCGGGCCGTGCCGCCTTTTCCTCAAGCTCGAGAACCAGAATCCCGGCGGCTCGATCAAGGACCGGATCGGGAAGTCCATGATCGAAGGGGCCGAGGCCTCGGGCGCGCTGAAGCCCTCCGGCACCATCATCGAGGCCACGGCCGGCAATACGGGCCTCGGCCTCGCTGTCGTCGCCTCACAGAAGGGCTACCGCCTGGTGCTCGTCGTCCCCGACAAGATGGCGCAGGAGAAGATCTTCCATCTGCGCGCCATGGGCGCCGATGTCAGGCTCACGCGCTCCGACGTCGGCAAGGGGCATCCGGAATACTACCAGGACATGGCCGAGCGGCTCGCGGCCGAGAACGGATGGTTCTACGTCAACCAGTTCGGCAATCCCGACAATCCGCGCGCGCATGAGGAGACGACGGGACCGGAAATCCTCGCCCAGTGCGCGGCGGCGGGCACGAAGCCCGACGCGGTGGTGTGCGGCGTGGGCTCGGGCGGCACGGTCACAGGCCTCTCGCGCTGCTTCGCGAAGCTGTCGCCCGAGACGGAGATCGTGATCGGCGACCCGGAGGGCTCGATCATCGCCGAATACGTGCAGACGGGGCGCCTCTCGAAGGATGTAGGCTCCTGGATGGTGGAGGGCGTGGGCGAGGATTTTCTCCCGCCGATCACCGATCTCTCGCGGGCGAAGAGCGCCTACACGATTTCCGACAAGGAGGCGTTTCTGACGGCGCGCGAGCTCCTCGCGAAGGAAGGCATTCTCGCGGGCTCGTCCTCCGGCACGCTGCTCGCAGCGGCGCTCCGCTTCGCGCGCGCGCAGAAGACGCCGAAAACCGTCGTCACGCTCGTCTGCGATTCGGGCAACAAGTATCTCTCAAAAATGTTCAACGACTTCTGGATGATCGACAACGGCTTCCTCGCCACCCCGCACAAGGGTGACCTCACCGACCTCATCGCGCGCAAGCACGCCGAGCGGCAGGCCGTTTCCGTCAAGCCGGACACCACGCTGGCGCAGGCCTACCGGCAGATGAAGCTCTACGACATTTCCCAGCTACCCGTGCTCGACGGCGACCGGCTCGTGGGGCTTCTCGACGAGGAGGACCTCCTGCATCACGTGCATCGCAAGGGCCGCTTCGAAGGCCTGGTCAAGGACACGATGACGCGCGATCCGAAGGTGGTCGATGCCGGACAGAACCTCGACAGCGTGGTGCGGCTGCTCGCGCGTGGCATGGTGGCGCCGGTGGTGAGCGAAGGCCGCTTCCAGGGCCTCATCACGCGCATCGACGTGCTCAATCACCTGCGCCTGCATCCGGGAACGAACTGACATGAAGGCGAACCGCCACGGGTTCTCGACCCGCGCCATCCATGCGGGCCAGGCGCCCGATCCCACGACGGGCGCCATCATGACGCCGATCTACGCCTCCTCGACCTACGTCCAGGAAAGCCCGGGCGTCCACAAGGGCTACGAGTACTCGCGCTCCGGCAATCCGACCCGCAAGGCACTCGAGGACTGCGTGGCGGACCTCGAGAACGGGGCGCAGGGCTACGCCTTCGCATCCGGGCTCGCGGCCGAGGCCGCCATTCTGGAGCTGCTCGACGCCGGCGCGCATGTGGTCGCGACCGACGATCTCTATGGCGGCTCCTACCGGCTGTTCGAGAACGTCCGCAAGCGGACGGCGGCGCTCAAGGTGACCTTCGCGGACTTCACGGATCCGAAGAAGATCCAGGCGGCGGTGACGCCGGAAACGAAGATGCTCTGGGTCGAGACGCCTACCAATCCGCTGCTCAAGCTCGCGGACCTCGAGGCGGTGGCCGACATCGGCCGCAGGCAGGGGCTCATCACGGTCTGCGACAACACCTTCGCCTCGAGCTACGTGCAGCGGCCGCTCGATCACGGCATCGACGTCGTGTTCCACTCGGCGACGAAGTATCTGAACGGCCATTCCGACGTGGTGGGCGGCGTCGCCGTCGCATCCTCCACCACGGCGCACAAGGATCTCGCGCAGCGGCTCGCCTATCTCCACAATGCGACCGGCGGGGTCATGGGCCCCTTCGACGCCTTCCTGGTGCTCCGAGCCCTGAAAACCCTGCCCGTGCGCATGGAGCGCCATTGCGTGAACGCGCTTGCGATTGCCCAATGGCTCGAGAAGCACCCGAAGGTCGCGCGGGTCCACTATCCGGGCCTCGCCTCGCATCCGCAGCATGCGCTGGCGAGGCGCCAAATGCACGGCTTCGGCGGCATCGTGACGGCGGTGCTCGAAGGCGGCCTGCCGCAAGCGAAGCGCTTCCTCGAGCGCACGCGCCTCTTCTCGCTCGCCGAAAGCCTCGGGGGCGTGGAGAGCCTGATCGAGCACCCGGCGATCATGACGCACGCCTCGATCCCGGCCGAGATCCGCAAGGCGAACGGCATCGACGACGGGCTGGTGCGGCTTTCCGTCGGAATCGAGGACGTCGAAGACCTGATCGCCGACCTCGACCAGGCGCTCAGGTAAGGAGGCCGGAAGGCGAAAGGCTCAGCCGCCAGCCGCCTCGATCGCGTCCTCGAATGTCCTCAAGCCGGTGCGCGGCACCGAGACCAGCACCGCCATGTTGCCGGGGCGGTGCTCGTTCCTCCACATCTTCATGTGTGCCTTCGGGACGTCGCGCCAGGCATAGACCTCCGACATGCAGGGATCGATGCGGCGCGCGATGACCAGGCGGTTCGCCTGGCTCGCCTGCATGAGATTGGCGAAGTGGGAGCCCTGCACGCGCTTCTGGTGCATCCAGAGATACCGTGCGTCGATCGTCAGGTTGTAGCCGGTGGTGCCGGCGCAGATCACCACCATGCCGCCGCGGCGCACGATCAGGGTCGAGACCGGGAAGGTCGACTCGCCCGGATGCTCGAACACCATGTCGACATTGTTGCCCTTGCCGGTGAAGGCCCAGATGGCCTTTCCGAACTCGCGCACCTCCTTGAGCCAGGCATTGTATTCGGGCGTGCCCACCCCGGGCATCTGGCCCCAGCAGTTGAAGTTTTTCCGGTTGATGACGCCCTTGGCGCCAAGCTGCATCACAAAGTCGGTCTTGTCGTCATCCGAGATGACGCCGACGGCGTTGGCGCCCGCCGTGGCGATGAGCTGCACCGCCATCGAGCCCAGACCACCGGAGGCGCCCCAGACGAGCACGTTCTGCGCCGGCTTCAAGGTGTGCGGCCGGTGACCGAAGAGCATGCGGTAGGCGGTGGCAAGGGTGAGCGTGTAGCAGGCCGACTCCTCCCAGGTGAGGTGCTGCGGCCTCGGCATAAGCTGGCGCGACTGCACGCGCGCGAACTGCGCGAAGGAGCCGTCGGGCGTCTCGTAGCCCCAGATGCGCTGCGAGGTCGAGAGCATCGGGTCGCCGCCATTGCACTCCTCGTCGTCGCCGTCGTCCTGATTGCAGTGGATGACGACCTCGTCGCCGACCTTCCAGCGCTTCACCTTGGCGCCGACCGCCCAGACGAGGCCCGAGGCGTCGGAGCCCGCGATGTGGTAGGGGGCCTTGTGGCCGTCGAAGGGGGAGATGGGCTTGCCGAGCGAGGCCCAGACGCCGTTGTAGTTGACACCGGCCGCCATGACGAAGACCAGCACCTCGTCCTCGCCGATCTCCCAGGTCGGCACCACCTCGACCTGCATGGCGGTGTCCGGGGGCCCGTGCCGCTCCTGGCGGATGGCCCAAGCATACATTTTCGGCGGCACATGGCCAAGCGGCGGAATCTCGCCGATCTCGTAGAGATCCTTGCCCTTGCTGTCGTTGCGCAGCTTCACAACCGCCTCAGCGCTCATCTTGCCCTCGCTCCTGAACAGGTCCCGCGGGTGTCCCCTGCCCAGCATTCTATCGCGTTGGCGATTCTTTTTGCAGTGCAAAAAATGCCAGGCCTCGTTCGCTCCGGCCGCCCTGCTTCCGGGAGAACAGGCTTAACCAATTATTGAAGCGGTAGTTGAAGTTAGCTGCTTTTAACCGGATATTATTTCCAGATGCGGCAGATTCTGCGGCCAGGGCTTTTTAGCCCACCGCCATCCCGCGGAGCATGCTGGAATGGACCCCGTTCAGTTCGTATCCTGGACTTTCTGGGATTTCTCGCACCAGGTGGCCTCGCTTTCCCCGGCCGCCATCCTGGCGCTTCTGGCCATGTCCTGGGTCGGGGCCCAGCTTCTCAACACGCTGATGGACCGGGACTCGCTGTTCCACCTCATACTCAGCCTTTCCGCGCTCTTCGCCGGGGCGATCGTCGCGCTCGGCCTCCTGGCGCATGTGCGCATTCCGATCGCCAACGAAGTCGTGGCCTCCTTCATGGTCGCGCTTTTCGGCATGGGCATCGCCGCGCTTGCCCTCATGGCAAGCTACCGCCGCTCCGGCGTCTGATCTTTCCGCCCCCTATGCGCTGCGACAGGCTGGTTGCAGCGCAGCATTTCCCGTGCTTGCATGGGCCCGTCGTTCGCATCCGCAAGCAGCATGCGGCTGGCCGCGAGGGGTGATATGACCGAGAGCAAGCACGAGGCGCCCAAGCGCGAGGCACCTTGGATCTTCCGGACCTATGCCGGCCATTCGACGGCGGAGGCCAGCAACCGGCTCTTCCGCACCAACCTCACCAAGGGGCAGACCGGCCTTTCCGTCGCCTTCGACCTGCCGACCCAGACGGGGCTCGATGCCGACCATCCGCTGGCGCGGGGCGAGGTAGGCAAGGTGGGCGTGCCCATCGCCCATCTCGGCGACATGCGCGCACTGCTCAAAGGAATTCCGCTCGAGCGCATGAACACGTCCATGACCATCAACGCCACGGCGGCGTGGCTCATGGCGCTCTATGTGGCGCTTGCTGAGGAGCAGGGCGTGCCGCGCACGGCCCTCTCAGGCACGACCCAGAACGACATCATCAAGGAGTTCCTGGCGCGCGGCACCTACGTCTTCCCGCCCGCCCATTCCATGCGGCTGACGCGCGACACCATCACCTGGGCGACGCGCGAGATCCCGAAGTGGAACCCCATGAATGTCTGCTCCTACCACCTGCAGGAAGCGGGCGCGACGCCGGTGCAGGAGCTCGCCTTCGCGCTCGCCAACGCGATCGCCATCCTCGATGAGGTGAAGGCCTCGGGTGAGGTCGAGGAGAAGGACTTTCCGCAGATCGTCGGGCGCATCTCGTTCTTCGTGAACGCGGGTGTGCGCTTTGTCACTGAGCTCTGCAAGATGCGCGCCTTCACTGAGCTCTGGGACGAGATCACGGCCGAGCGCTATGGTGTCGAGGACGAGCGCTACCGCCGCTTCCGCTACGGCGTGCAGGTCAACTCGCTCGGCCTCACCGAGCAGCAGCCCGAGAACAATGTCCATCGCATCCTGCTCGAGATGCTGGCGGTGACGCTGTCGAAGCGCGCCCGCGCACGCGCCGTGCAGCTACCGGCCTGGAACGAGGCGCTCGGCCTGCCGCGCCCCTGGGACCAGCAGTGGTCGCTCCGCATGCAGCAGATCCTCGCCTATGAATCCGACCTTCTCGACTACGGCGATCTCTTCGACGGCTCCAGGGTGGTGGAGGAGAAGGTCGAGGCGCTGAAGGCGGAGGCGCGCGAAGAACTCAAGAAGATCGATGCAATGGGCGGCGCCATCGCGGCGGTGGAACGGGGAACGATGAAGCAGGCGCTCGTCGCCTCGAACGCCGAGCGCCTCAAGGCCATCGAGACGGGCGAGCGCACCGTCGTCGGCGTCAACGCCTTCACGGAGACCGAGCCCTCGCCCTTGGGTGGGGCCGAGGCCATCCTCACCGTGCCGGACCAGGTCGAGTTCGAGGCGGTCGAGAAGCTGAAAATGTGGCGCCGGCAGCGCGACGGCAAGGCCGCCCAAGCGGCGCTCGGCGATCTCAGGTCCGCGGCGCAGGAAGGCCGCAACGTCATGGAGCCCTCGATCGCCTGCGCTAAGGCCGGCGTCACGACAGGCGAGTGGGGACAGACGCTGCGCGAGGTGTTCGGCGAATACCGCGCGCCGACCGGCGTCACGACGCTCGTCGCGCTGGACGAGAAGAGCACGGAAGACGTCCGCAAGGCGGTCGCGGCGCTCTCCGCGAGGCTCGGCGTGCCCTTCCGCTTCCTCGTCGGCAAGCCGGGCCTCGACGGGCATTCGAACGGCGCCGAGCAGATCGCGGTCCGGGCGTCCGAATGCGGCATCGCGGTCGAGTACGAGGGAATCCGCCTCACTCCGGCGGAGATCGTCAAGGCCGCAGTCGAGACGGGCGCGCATGCAGTCGGCCTCTCGATCCTGTCGGGGAGCCACGTGCCGCTGGTGCGCGAGGTGATGAACGGGCTGCGCGGGGCGGGGCTCGACCGCGTGCCCGTGGTGGTCGGCGGCATCGTCCCGGCGGAGGACGTCAACGTGCTGAAGCAGCTCGGCGTGGCGCGGGTCTATACGCCGAAGGATTTCAGGATGAACGCCATGCTGTCGGAGATCGTGACGCTCGTCTCCGACCGTCACGGCGAGCAGGCCGCCTGAGAAATACCATGCACGCCTCCGGCTCGGGCGGCGGATGGTGGGACAGGCGAAACCGGCGCGCGAGCCTTCTCCTTATGCTCCATGCCATCCGCATCTGGGCGCTGCCGGTGGCGCTGGCGATCGCGCTCCTCGCGGTCTTTGCCGTGATCCTCTGGGAGAGGCCCGTCGCATCGCGCATGCTCGAGGGCACGGTGGAAGGCTGGTCGCGCGACCAGACCGAGCAAGGCTCAGGTCGGATAGTCGTAACAGTCCGAACAAGCGACGGCGCGCAGTTGACGGCCTTTGCCTCGCCAGCCTTCACGCCGGTCATAGGCGCCAGGATCGGCATCGAGGAGTACGCCACCTCGCTCGGGCGGCGCAAATATCGCGTCCGCCCGAACGCGAAGCTGGATTGAGCGATCCTGCGGCAGCGTGAAATCTAGAGGTCGAGCTGAAGCCGGAGCGCGGCTTCGATCCCCGACATCTCGCTGGGAGAAGCCTCTCCTATCCGAGAGGCCAGCCTCTCCTTCGCAACGGTTCGGACCTGATCCGCGAGCGCCTTGCAGGGACGACCATCAACGATCAACGGCGACTCCCAGCGCCTGATGCTCGTTACGCGGCTGGACACCGGCACCACCTGAAGGCGGTTCTGATGCAGGCACGCCGCATCGTTGGAAACGATCACTGCCGGTCGCGTCTTCCGGATCTCGCCTCCGAGCGCGGGATCGAACGCAACCCACCAGATCTCACCGCGGCGCATCGAACTCGTCGTCGTCCGGCAACGTTTCCCCGACCAGCGCCTCGATCCATTCGTGGGCTTCCCGTTCAGCTTCCTCGTCCTGGGCCGCCTCCCGATAGGCGGCGGCGAGATCGACGTCGACCACGTGCGGGCGCGCGAGGCTCTCGAGGAAACTGCCGATGCGGCGCGCGCCCACGTGCCGGTAAAGGCCCTCATAGACCTCGTCGGAGACCGTGATGGTGAGCTTCTTGACCATGTACGTATTCTATACGTAGAGCGGCTGGACGGCAATGATGCGATCTTTATCGCGCCATCCGCAACGGAACGCTGAGGCCTTCCCGCGACTTGAAGGATGCGCATTCACCGGGAGGTCCGTTCTTGTCCCCCGCCCGTTTCTGGAGCCTCGCCCGCGACAGCGTCTCCGCCTGGCTTGAGGATTCCGCGCCGAGCATGGGCGCGGCCATCGCCTTCTACACGCTCTTCTCGCTGGCCCCGCTGCTCGTCATCGTGACGGCCGTGGCGGGCTTCTTCTTCGGGGCGGAGGCGGCGCGCGGCGAGCTCTTCGGGCAGATCAGCGGCCTCATTGGCCCGGAGGGCGCCGTCGCCATCCAGGGCATGGTCGAGAGCGCCCGCCGGCCGGACGAGAGCATCGCCGTTGCCGTCGCGGGGCTCGCCTTCATGTTTATCGGCGCCACCGCCGTCTTCGGCGAGCTCCAGTCGGCGCTCGACCGCATCTGGCGGACGCCCGCGCCACCCTCCGGCCTCGGCGTCTGGGGCTTCATCCGCGGCCGCGTCCTCTCCTTCGGCATGGTGCTCGGGGTCGCCTTCCTGCTGCTCGTGTCGCTGGTGGCGAGCGCCGGCATATCGGCGGTCGGAAATTTTTGGTCGAGCCGGATAGGCGGCTGGGAGCTCGTGCTGCAGGTTGTCAACCTCGCGGTGTCGCTCCTTCTCTTCACGGGCGCCTTCGCGCTCATCTACCGCTACATCCCGCGCGCCCGCATCGCCTGGCGCGATGTATGGGTCGGGGCGGCCGTCACCTCGTTCCTCTTCACGGCGGGCAAGCTCCTGATCGGCCTCTATATCGGGAAGAGCGGTGTTGCGTCGGGCTACGGCGCGGCGGGCTCGCTGGCGGCCCTCATGATCTGGGTCTATTACTCGGCGCAGGCCTTCCTGCTCGGCGCGGAGTGCACCTGGGTCTATGCCCACCGCCGCGGCTCGCGCATGGGCCTGTCGGCCGCGCCGGCTGTGGGTGCCGGGCCGGTCGCGGTCACGCCTGCCGTTCCGACTTCCGGACCGCCGTCCTTGAGCCAGGCGCTGCAGCCGGTCGTCACGCTCGGGCTGGCGCTGCTGCTTGGCGTCCTCGCCGGCCTCGTGCGCGAGCGCGTCGAGGACAGGCAGGTATCGAAGCGCTAGACGCGGGCTACCTCGGCCTCGATGTTGGCCTTGAGGCCGGGATCGAGCTTCAGCCGGCTCGCGAGCATCGAGAGATAGGCCTGCTCGGCCGGATCGTCGGGATCGATGGCGAGGACGGAGGCCGCATAGATCTCGGCCGCCACCTCGGTCGAGGTCGCCGCCTTCACGACGGCGTCGATATCGAGCGGCTTCCGGAGCTCGTCCATAAGGAAGGCCTTCTCCTCCGCGCCGAGCCCCGCTTGGTCGATGCGGCCAAAAATCTTCTGCTGCTCGGCCGCATCGATGTGGCCGTCCGCCTTGGCGGCGGCGATCATGGCGGTGATGAGCGCGAGGCCGAGGGCATTCCGCTCCTTCTCAGGCGCCGGCAGGAAGGGCGTTCCCTCGGGCGCCGGCGTCACGTCCTTCATGCCCTGGGGCTCGGGCGGCACCGTCGACTGCATGCCCTTGGACGCCTGCCAGTCGCGATAGGCCTTGTAGGCGATGCCGCCCAGCACCGCCATGCCGCCCATGGTGACGGCGTTCTTGGCAAGCTTCCGGCCTCCCTTGGAACCCAAGAGGATCGCCGCGAGGCTCCCCGCGACGGCGCCGCCTGCGAGGCCTCCCATGCCGCCCGAAAGGCCGCCGAGCCGTCCCGCGATATCGCCGAGGCCGCCATTCTGGCGCGCCGCGCCCTGCCGCGGGTCTCCCCGTCCGGCGTTTCCGCCACCGAGGAACTGGTCCAGGAGCTTCTGGGCGTCGATCATGCGGGATTGTCCTCCAAGGGGATTTTGTCGGGAACCCTCATAAAGGAAGCCGAAGCCGCCACGACAAGGGCAGGGATGAGGAAAACACGCGGCGGTGCAGCGCTCCGCCTGCATCCGCCTTCGTCTCCCCTCCGTAACTTAAAACGCTTCCTTCACTGGAAGCCCCCGCAACGCTCCCTATAGGGAGCCGTCAGACGAAGGAATCCCACTAATGCTGAAATCCCTCCTGCGCGCTTCGGCCGCCTGCGCTCTCGTCGCCGGCCTCGGGCTCGGCGCCGCCCAGATTTCGAGCCTGCCCGCGCATGCCGAAGACACCGTCGAGGTGGGCGGCGCGCCGATGTATCCCTCCAAGAACATCATCGAGAACGCGGTCAACTCCAAGGATCACACGACGCTCGTCGCGGCGGTCAAGGCGGCTGGCCTCGTCGAGACGCTCTCCGGTCCCGGACCGTTCACGGTCTTCGCCCCCACCAACGCCGCCTTCGAGAAGCTTCCGGCGGGCACGGTGGAGGAGCTCGTGAAGCCCGAAAACAAGGAAAAGCTCACGACGATTCTCACCTATCACGTGGTGGCGACCAACGCGCTGGCGGACGCCATCTCAAAGATGATCAAGGACGACGGCGGCGAGCATCCCGTCAAGACCGTCTCGGGCCACCAACTCGTGGCCATGGAGAAAGACGGCAAGATCATGCTCAAGGACGAGATGGGCAACGTCGCGACCGTCACCATCGCGGACGTCAAGCAGTCGAACGGCGTCATCCACGTGATCGACACCGTGCTGCTTCCGAAGTCCTAAGAGGTATCGAGCTTCGGCGGCCCGCTGCCGAAGAAATGCCGTCGCGCGCGTCGAGTGTCAGGCGGCGCGCGCGGCGGCTCCCGCAAGCTGCCTATAGGCGAGGTTGACGCGCGCCAGCATGGCGTTGGCATAGGTCAGCATCTCACCCGGCAGCTCCAGCCCGGCGAGGCGGTCCGGGTGATAGGCGCGCGCCAGCCGGTGATAGGCGCTCTTGAGCGCCTCGGCCGAGGCGCCCTTCTCGACACCCAGCACCTGCCAGGGGTCGAGGTCGTGCGTGTCCTGCGCCCGCGCGAGTTGGTCGTTGCGCGGCATTTCCAGCGCCGCGATCTGGGCGATCGACTGCTTGTTGAGGAGCACATCGCCGCCGTCGCGGGGCGAGAATTCAACGAAGACGTGGTTTCCGTTCAGGAGATCGGCGAGCTTCGCCCCGACCGCCACCCAGACATGGCCGCTCTGCTCGAGACCGCTCTGCAGCGTCACGATGACCGGCACGCGGCTGCGCTGGATGCTGTTCTGGGACCGGTTGCGCTCGAACATTGTCGCTTCTCCCGAACTGGCGGCTCCCTGTGCCATTCCGGCACGGCGCCTTGACGTTCAGGAAAGCCGTTGCAGATTCCGTGCAATCCCTTCCGTCTGGCAAGGCAGCCCCCTTGCGCACGTTGGGGAAGAAAAAAGGATGGCCGGCTCAAGGCCGGCCATGACGATCGCTGCTTCTCAATCCGTCATTGCCGGGCTCGACCCCGCAATCCAGTGAGGCCCACGCAGGCGGCTCTGGATGCCCGGATCAGTCCGGCATGACGAAAGAAGAAAGCCTACTCCGCCGCCTGGGCGTTGGCGATGAAGCCGCCGGACTGGCGCGCCCAGAGGTCGGCATAGAGCCCGCCGCGCCGCAGGAGCTCGGCGTGGGTTCCCTCCTCGATGATGCGCCCGCGGTTCATCACGATCAGCCGGTCCATGGCCGCGATGGTGGAGAGCCGGTGCGCGATGGCGATCACCGTCTTTCCCTCCATGAGATCGGCGAGGCTGTCCTGGATCGCCGCCTCGACCTCCGAATCGAGCGCGCTCGTCGCCTCGTCGAGGAGCAGGATCGGCGCGTTCTTAAGAAGCACCCGCGCGATGGCGATGCGCTGCCGCTGGCCACCCGAGAGCTTGACGCCCCGCTCGCCCACATGCGCCTCATAGGCCTCGCGGCCTTTCAAGTCCTCGAGCCCCAGGATGAACTCGTGCGCATGCGCGCGCCTGGCCGCCTCGATCACCGCCTCCATCGAGGCCTCGCCGTGGCCGTAGCGAATATTGTCGGCGACCGAGCGGTGGAGGAGCGAGGTGTCCTGGCTCACCATGCCGATGTTGGCCCTGAGGCTCTCCTGCGTGACGCCTGCGATGTCCTGCCCGTCGATCAGGATGCGCCCGCCCTCGAGGTCGTAGAAGCGGAGCAGCAGGCTGACGAGCGTCGACTTGCCGGCGCCCGAGCGGCCGACGAGCCCTACCTTCTCGCCCGGCCGCACATGCAGCGACAGCCCGTCGATGACGGCGCCCTCGGCCTCCGGGCGCTCCTTGCCGTAGTTGAACTGGATCGACTCGTAGCGGATGTCGCCCTTAGGCACGCTGATCGGCCGCGCGTCGGGCAGGTCGGTCACGCTGCGCTCGCGCGCGATCGTCTCGATGCCGTCCTGCACGATGCCGATGTTCTCGAAGAGGCCGGAAACCTCCCACAGGATCCAGTGTGACATGCCCTGCATGCGCAGCACCAGGCCCATGGCGAAGGCGATGGCGCCGGTCGTCACGGCGCCGCCGTACCAGAGCCAGATCGAGAGCGCCCCCACCGATGAGAGCAGGAAGGCGTTGAGGCCGTTCAGCGTCATGGTGAGGAGCGTCACCAGCCGCATGGAGCGGTTCACGGTGTCGAGCATGTGGGCCATGCTCTCGCGCGCATAGGCGTCCTCGCGCTCGCCGTGCGCGAACATCTTCACCGTCGCGATGTTGGTGTAGCTGTCGACCACGCGGCCGGTCACGACGGAGCGCGCATCCGCCTGCTCCTCGGCGATCTTCTTCAGCCGCGGGATAAAATAGCGCATGGCGCAGAGATAGCCGCAGAGCCAGACGAGCAGCGGCGCGGTCAGCCTCACGTCGCTGGCGGCGAAGAGCACCAGCGCGCCCATGAAGTAGACGGCGACATAGAGCAGCACCTCGGTCGTCTTCATGACGACCTCGCGCACGCCGAGCGCCGCCTGCATCACCTTGGTGGCGACTCGGCCGGCATAGTCGTTCTGGAAGAACTCCATGCTCTGGCGCAGCACGTAGCGGTGCGCGAGCCAGCGGGTGCGCATGGCGAAGTTGCCGAGCAGCCCCTGGTGGATGATCGCCTCGTAGAAGAATTTCAGCAGCGGCAGGCCGACGAGCACGAGGAGGCCCATGCCGATCAGCCGATATTGATGGTCTTCCCAGAAGGTCTCGCGGTTCGCGGACGATAGCCAGTCGACGAGATTGCCGACGAAGGCGAAGAGCGACACCTCGATCAGCGCCACGACGGTCGCGAAGGTCGAGCTCGCGATGACGAGCGGCGCGAAGTGGCGCGAATAGTGCCACAGGAATCCCATGAGCGTGGCCGGCGGTCGTTCCGGCACGTGGGTCGGGAAGGGCTCGGTCCTCGTCTCGAGCCAGTGGAAAAAACGGGCGATCACGGGTGGTGCTCCCAGATCACGATGGGTTTGGGCCGGAGCGGCTCAAACTCATGAACGTGATCCATTCCAACAAAGAGGAGCATGCTGTCATCCGAAAAGCGCTCCACACTTTTCGGCATCATGCTCTGGCGCGCTCCCTTTGCCGATCATTGCGGAGGATTGATGACTTGAGCCGGGATGGTCATCCGCATGGCAGGACGAGGAGAGTGGGCTGGAACGGAATTAGAACATCATGTTTTGCATGTCGAGGAATCTTATCCTAGAAGACTCCTGAGGAACTTCCTGAGGCCCTCCTCGACGAAGGCCTCCACCGGCCCTTTCGGGTCAAAGCCCCACCAGAGGAGCGAGCCCTGCCACTGGGACGCCATGAGCAGCCCGATGTCAGGCGGCGCATCCGGCGTCTCCTGGAAGCAGTCCTCGATCACGCGGTGGAGAGCCGCCTTCCAGGCCGCGCCCCTGGCCCGGAGCACCGGATCGCGCAGATCCTCCCTGAGCACCAGTAGGCCCTCGGCATAGGCCTCGATGCCGCCGTAGCTGCGGGAAAGCTCCACCAGCAGCGAGACGGCGCCCTCGGGCGTCTTCGGAAGCCTTTCGGCGAGATCGGCTGTCCGCCGGTCAAGGCCGTCCCAGGCATGGAGGAGGGCCGCCTGAACGAGCGCTGCCTTGCCGCCGAAGCGCTGCACGAGCGTTGCCGAAGAAAGCCCGCAGGCCGCGCCCAGGCTCGCGAACGTCAGGGCTTCGGGACCCCTCTCATGGATGATCCGGAGGGCCGCCTCCAGCACGTCTCGGTCAGGCAGAATTTTGGGGCGGGGCATCTTGACAACCGTTTATAACCGAATATTCATTTATAAATAAGACGGACCACTGCCGCCAGCCCTTCGAGGGCGTTTTCAACGGGAGAAAGCCAATGACGCTTGCAGGGAAGGTGGCGCTGGTCGCGGGAGCCACGCGCGGCGCCGGGCGCGGCATCGCGGTCGAGCTCGGGGCCGCCGGCGCCACGGTCTACGTCACCGGCCGGACCACACGCACGCAGCAGTCGGAATACGGCCGGCCGGAGACCATCGAGGAGACGGCGGAATGCGTCACGGGGGCGGGCGGCAGGGGCATCGCCATGCGCGTCGATCATCTCGTGCCGGCGGAGGTCGGAGAACTCGTGGCCCGCATCCGGCGCGAAGAGGGCCGCCTCGACATCCTCGTCAACGACATCTGGGGCGGCGATCCCTTCATGGAGTGGAACAAGTCCGTGTGGGAGCATGACCTCGCCAAGGGCCTCCACATGCTGCATCTCGGCATCGACACCCATCTCATCACCGGCCACCACGCGCTGCCGCTCCTGATCGAGCGGCCGGGTGGCCTCCTTGTCGAGGTGACGGACGGGACCGCCGAATACAATGCCGACCATTACCGGCTCTCGCCCTTCTACGACCTCGCCAAGGTGGCGGTGACGCGCATGGCGTGGGCGCATGCCAAGGACCTCGCGCCGTATGGCGCGACCGCCGTGTCGCTGACGCCCGGCTGGCTCCGTTCCGAGGCGATGCTCGACGCCTACCAGGTCAAGGAGGAGAACTGGCAGGACGCCGCGGCCAAGTCGCCGCATTTCATCATCTCCGAGACGCCGCGCTTCGTCGGTCGCGCGGTCGTGGCGCTCGCCACCGATCCCGAGCGGGCGCGCTGGAACGGGCAGTCGCTGTCGAGCGGCGGGCTCGCCAAGGTCTACGGCTTCACGGACCTCGACGGCTCCAGTCCCGACGCCTGGCGCTACGTGCCGGAGGTGCAGGACGCCGGAAAGCCGGCCGACGCCACCGGCTATCGCTAGGCGGCCCATGTCCGCATCCCGGCCCGTCCTGGGCGTTGTCCTCATGGCGGTCGCGATGCTGGCGATCCCGACGGTGGACGGCATCGCCAAGCACCTGAGCGCTGGCCACTCGCCGCTCTTCCTCTCCTGGGCGCGCTATCTCGTCGCCTGCCTCGCGGTGCTGCCTGCGGCGGCCGTGCTGCATCGTGGAAAGGTCTTCCCGTCGGAGCGGCTGGGCTCGCATGCGCTCCGCACCGTGTTCCTGGTCGCCTCCATGTCGCTCTACTTCCTCGCCATCGCCCGCATTCCTCTCGCGACCGCGGCCAGCACCTATTTCGTCGCCCCGGTCATCGCGGTGGCGCTCTCCACCCTTCTGCTCAAGGAACGCCTGAGCTGGCCCAAGGTCGCGAGCCTGGCGCTCGGCTTCGCGGGCTCCATGGTGATCCTCAAGCCCGGCGGCGGCTTCGACCCGGGCATCCTCCTGGCGCTCGGCTCGGGCATCCTCTTCGCGTTCTATCTCATCGCCACGCGGCGCGCCTCGCAAGGGAGCGATCCCCTGAAGACGCTCGCCTTCCAGTGCGTGGTCGGCGCGCTTCTCCTCACCCCGCAGGCGGTCTTCACCTGGTCTCAGCCCTCGCTGGCCGACCTGCCGTTCTTCCTAGCGCTCGGCGTCCTTTCCGCGCTCTGCCACCTCCTCACGATCGCGGCCTTCCGCTTCGCGGACGCCTCGGCGCTGGCGCCGCTCGTCTATTGCGAGCTGATCGGAGCGGCGCTCATCGGCTACTTCGCCTTCGGCGAAGTGCCGGGCGTGACCACGCTTCTCGGGGCAGGCCTCATCGTGGCCGCGGGCCTCCTGCTGCTCAGACGGCCGGCAAGCTCCCTTCCGTCCTGAGGCCACATTCCCGCCTTGCGCGGGGATGTGGTTTCTGCCATCTTCCCGAAAGGACAGGATGACTGTCCTTTCGGGATATCCGCGGGATCCGGCCATGGCCAGCGACACCAATGCCGCCATAGGCGGCGACAAAGCCGCGACGCGAAAAGCCTAGCCGCTCGTCCCGGCAGGGATGGGTGACGGGCCGCCCACGTTCCTTCCGACCGCAAAGAACCGAAGCCCGATCACCGAAAAACCCTGCGCCCCGGACGAGCCCGACGGCCTCGTCGTCCCGACGCGGCCAAAAAAACGTGCAGGGATGCGCAGGCATCCGAACAGGTGCAAGATTGCCGAGAGGGAGTGAACGGCAATGAGCGGCACGAAGACGAGACAGAGGCTGGACGCGGCGCATCCGGAGATGCCGGTCTCGTGCACGCGCCATCCCGTGGCGTACCGCTTCCGGCCGGAGGGTATGCCCGAGGCCCACGGCCTCTACGATCCGGCACATGAGCATGACGCCTGCGGCATCGGCCTCATCGCCGATATCTCCAACCGCAAGAGCCACGCCATCGTCGCGAGCGGCTTGAAGATCCTCAGGAATCTCGAGCACCGGGGCGCGGTCGGCGCCGATCCCAATGCGGGAGACGGCTGCGGCGCGCTGATCCAGATCCCGCACGAGTTCTTCTCCCAGGAAGCGAAGGCGCTGGGCTTCTCGCTGCCCGAGCCCGGCGAATACGGCGTCGGCTTCCTGTTCATGCCGCGCGTGCCCGTCATCCGCGCCGAGATCGAGCGCATCTGGTGGGAGACGGCGCGCGAGGAGGGGCTCAAGGTCCTCGGCTGGCGCGACGTGCCGACCGACGACCGGGTGCTCGGCCTATCGGTCCGCAAGACCGAGCCCGTCTCTCGTCAGGTCTTCATCGGCCGCGGCCCCACCATCCGCGACGAGGCGCATTTCGAGCGCAAGCTCTATATCTGCCGCAAGGTGGTCTCGAACCGCGTCATCGAGGTTCTGGGCGAGGAGGGGCGCGCCTACTATCCGGTCTCCGTCTCCTCGCGCACCGTCGTCTACAAGGGGCTGCTGCTCGGCGAGCGTCTCGGCCAGTACTATCGCGACCTCGTAGACCCGCGCATCGCGTCCGCCTTCGCGCTGATGCACCAGCGCTTCTCGACCAACACCTTCCCGTCCTGGCCGCTGGCGCACCCTTATCGCTACATCTGCCACAACGGCGAGATCAACACGCTCCGCGGCAACTACAACTGGATGGCCGCGCGGCAGGCGACCATGCGCTCCGAGGTGCTGGGCCAGGATCTCGAGAAGGTGTGGCCCGTTTCCTACGAGGGTCAGTCGGACTCGGCCTGCTTCGACAACGCGCTCGAGCTCCTCACCATGGGCGGCTATTCGCTGCCGCACGCCATGATGATGCTGATCCCCGAGGCCTGGGCCGGCAACCAGCTCATGGACGAGGACCGGCGCGCCTTCTACGAGTACCACGCGGCGCTCATGGAGCCGTGGGACGGGCCGGCGGCCATCGCCTTCACCGACGGCAGGCTCATCGGCGCCACGCTCGACCGCAACGGCCTGCGCCCTGCGCGCTATCTCGTGACCGACGACGGTCTCGTGCTCGCGGCCTCCGAGATGGGCGTGCTCGACATCCCGGAGAATAAGATCGTCCGGAAGTGGCGGCTGCAGCCGGGGAAAATGCTGCTCATCGACCTCGAGCAGAAGCGCATCATCTCGGACGAGGAGCTGAAGCAGGACCTCGCCTCCAGGCACCCTTACAAGCAATGGCTGGAGCGCACGCAGGTGGTGCTGCGCGAGCTGCCGCCCGCCAAGACCAAGCGGCCGAAGATCCCGGTGCCGCTGATCGACCGCCAGCAGGCCTTCGGCTACACGCAGGAGGACCTGAAGCTCCTGATGATGCCGATGGCGCAGACTGGGCAGGAGGCGGTCGGCTCCATGGGCACCGACACGCCGATCTCGGCGCTCTCCGGCCGCCCGAAGCTGCTCGACACCTATTTCAAGCAGAATTTTGCGCAGGTCACGAACCCGCCCATCGACCCGATCCGCGAGGAGCTGGTCATGTCGCTCGTGTCCTTCATCGGGCCGAGGCCCAATCTCCTCGACCTCAAGGGCACGTCCAGGCACATGCGGCTGGAAGTGCCGCAGCCGGTCCTCACCAACGTGGAGCTGGAGCGCATCCGCACCAACGGCGCGATCACGGAGAATCCGTTCCGCACCGTCACGCTCGACATTACCTACGACGTCGCCAACGGCCCGGAATACATGCGCGCCGCCGTCGACCATCTCTGCGCGGCGGCCGAGCGGGCGGTCCGGGACGGCTACAACATCATCATCCTGTCGGACCGCGCGGTCTCGGCGGAGCGCGTCGCCATCCCGGCGCTGCTCGCGACCTCGTCAACGCATCATCATCTCATCCGCAAGGGCTTGCGGACCTCGGTCGGCCTGGTGGTGGAATCGGGAGAGCCCCGCGAGGTGCACCAGTTCTGCGTGCTCGCGGGCTACGGCGCGGAGGCCATCAATCCCTATCTCGCCTTCGAGACGCTGGAGGAGCTCTTGCCGCAGCTCGGCGAGCCCCTGACCCGCAAGGAGGCGATCAAGCGCTACATCAAGGCCATCGACAAGGGCATCCTCAAGGTCATGTCCAAGATGGGCATCTCGACCTTCCAGTCCTATTGCGGCGCCCAGATCTTCGACGCGGTGGGCTTGAGGTCGAGCTTCGTCGAGCGCTACTTCACCGGCACCGCGACGCAGGTCGAAGGCGTGGGCCTGCCCGAGATTGCGGTGGAAACCTTCCGCCGCCATGTCGATGCCTTCGGCGAGAGCCCGGTGCTGAAGGCCGCGCTCGAGGTCGGCGGGGAATATGCCTACCGCACGCGGGGCGAGAGCCACGCCTGGTCGCCGGAGGCGGTGTCGAACCTGCAGCATGCGGTGCGCGGCAACGCGCAGGAGCAGTACCGGCAGTTCGCCGACATCCTCAACACGCAGGCCGAGGAGCTCCGGACGCTGCGCGGCCTGTTCCGCATCCGCAAGGCGGAGGAAATGGGCCGCAAGCCCGTTTCCATCGACGAGGTGGAGCCCGCGTCCCAGATCGTGAAGCGCTTCTCGACCGGCGCCATGTCCTTCGGCTCCATCAGCCGCGAGGCGCACACCACGCTCGCCATCGCCATGAACCGCATCGGGGGCAAGTCCAACACGGGCGAGGGCGGCGAGGAGCAGGACCGCTTCAAGCCGCTCCCCAACGGCGATTCCATGCGCTCGGCCATCAAGCAGGTGGCATCGGGCCGCTTCGGCGTGACGACGGAGTATCTCGTCAATGCCGACATGCTGCAGATCAAGATGGCGCAAGGAGCAAAGCCCGGCGAGGGCGGCCAGCTTCCCGGCCACAAAGTGGACGCCACCATCGCGCGCGTGCGCTACTCGACGCCGGGCGTCGGGCTCATCTCGCCGCCGCCGCACCACGACATCTATTCGATCGAGGATCTGGCGCAGCTCATCTACGACCTGAAGAACACCAACCCACGCGCCGCGGTGTCGGTGAAGCTCGTCTCCGAGGTGGGCGTCGGGACGGTCGCGGCCGGCGTCGCCAAGGCGCGCGCCGACCACGTGACGATCTCGGGCTTCGAGGGCGGCACCGGCGCATCGCCCTTGACCTCCATCAAGCATGCCGGCAGCCCCTGGGAGATCGGGCTCGCCGAGACGCAGCAGACGCTGGTCGCCAACCGTCTGCGCGGCCGCATCTCCGTCCAGTCCGACGGCGGCATCCGCACCGGGCGCGACGTCATCGTTGCGGCGCTCTTGGGCGCCGACGAGATGGGCTTCGCCACCGCGCCCCTGGTCGCCGCCGGCTGCATCATGATGCGCAAGTGCCACCTCAACACCTGCCCCGTGGGCGTGGCGACGCAGGACCCGGTCTTGCGCAAGCGCTTCAAGGGCCAGCCCGAGCACGTCATCAACTACTTCTTCTTCGTCGCCGAGGAGGTGCGGGAATATCTCGCGGCCATGGGCATGCGGCGCTTCGAGGAGGCGGTCGGCGCCATCGACTGGCTCGACCGGCAGGAGGCGATCGCGCACTGGAAGGCCAAGGGCCTCGACTTTTCAAAGATCTTCGCCAAGGCCGACGTGCAGGGCCCGGTCACCATCCGCCGCTCCGAGAACCAGGACCACGGGCTCGACAAGGCGCTGGACATGGAGCTCATCGCCAAGGCCGCCCCGGCGATCGAATATGGACAGCCGGTCGAGATCGAGGGGCCCGTCAGGAACGTCAACCGCACGGTGGGCGCCATGCTGTCGGGCGAGGTGGCCCGCCGTCACGGCCATGCCGGCCTGCCCGAAGATACGATCCGGGTGAAGCTCTCCGGCGTCGCGGGGCAGAGTTTTGGGGCCTTCCTCGCGCATGGCGTGACGCTCGAGCTCACGGGCGAGGCCAACGACTATGTCGGCAAGGGCCTGTCGGGCGGCAAGCTGGTGGTGAAGCCCCATGCAGACGCGGGCTTCAAGCCCGAAACCTCGATCATCGTGGGGAACACCGTGCTCTATGGCGCCATCGCCGGGGAGTGCTACTTCCGGGGCGTGGCGGGCGAGCGCTTCGCGGTCCGGAATTCGGGCGCGGTCGCGGTGGTCGAGGGCACGGGCGACCACGGCTGCGAATACATGACGGGCGGCGTGGTGCTGGTGATCGGCGAGACGGGCCGCAACTTCGCGGCCGGCATGTCGGGCGGCGTCGCCTATGTGCTGGACGAGGCGGGCGACTTCGCGCGCCGCTGCAACCTCGCCATGGTCGATCTGGCGCCCGTGCCTGCCGAGGAGGAGACGATCGAGCGCCTGCACCATCACGGCGGCGATCTCGAGCACCACGGGCTCGTGGACGTGACGTCCGGCATGGACCGGCACGACGCGGAGCGCATCTGGGAACTCTTGGGACGGCACTGGAAGCACACGGCATCGCTCCGTGCGCGGACGATCCTCGACAACTGGACGGCCTATCTGCCGAAGTTCGTCAAAATCATGCCGGTCGAGTACCGCCGTGCGCTCCAGGAGTTGGAGAAGGAGCAGGCGACGAGCGACGGGCTGCGCATCGGGCTCAGGAGCGCGTGATGGGACATTTCCTTCAGGCATTCGTCGCCAGACGCGACCTGCTCGACGGCGGTCCGCGGCCGACTCCTGAAAGCGTGCTGGTCGACCTCCGTCAGGGCTTCGCGATGTTGATCGAGCCCGAGTATGACTACCAGGAGATCGAGCTGAACGCTGCTGTGGAACGTTTCGG
This sequence comes from Parvibaculaceae bacterium, assembly GCA_050181295.1. Taxonomy (GTDB): domain Bacteria; phylum Pseudomonadota; class Alphaproteobacteria; order Rhizobiales; family Aestuariivirgaceae; genus JBFXDI01. The sequence continues at coordinate 59,444 of JBFXDI010000002.1, forward strand.
CAGCGGGTCTTCGCAGAACGGCTCTGTCGCTTACGTCGCCACCGTGTATCACGGCGGCATCGGCGCCCAGGCGGCAATCGCCTGGGCGGATGGCAGCGTGCTTCTGCCCTATAGAATGGAGGAAAGCCAGCCGGGTAGCAGTACGGCCAGGGTCATCCGAGGCATCAGAAAGATGCTCCGGCCCGATGCACCGGAAAGAAAGATCAGCCCGATCAGCGCCGCACTCAAGGCGATCGGGGTCGTCAAGGGCGAGGCGTTCGACGAGTTTGCAGCAGTCGGCCTCGGGGAATGCCGCGACCACGAGGACTGGATTCATTTCTCCAGAACGGGACGTCACGAATGGCAGGCGGTGCCGGCGTGATGGGGATGGTTCTTCTCCCGTCATGCCAGCGAAAGCTGGCATCCCATAGGGCCTTTCCAGCGAGGAACTCCGTCACGGTTCTTTGGGGAGATCAGCAGAGGCTGTCGAGGCGTGTGCCGCTCCAGGGGATGCCAGCTTTCGCTGGCATGACATTGTTGGTTGACTGGCTAGATTGCGGAACAGCGTGATGGGCAAGGTTACGGGCTTCCTCGAGATCGACCGGCAGGACAGGCGCTATGCGCCGGCCTCCGACCGCATCCGCCACTACGACGAGTTCGTGATCCCCCTGTCCGAGGAAGGCACGCGCAACCAGGCGGCGCGCTGCATGGATTGCGGCATCCCCTATTGTCACAAAGGCTGCCCCGTCAACAACCAGATCCCGGACTGGAACGACCTCGTCTACCAGGGCGACTGGCGCGAGGCCTCGCGCAACCTGCATTCCACCAACAATTTCCCGGAGTTCACCGGCCGCATCTGCCCGGCGCCCTGCGAGGCTTCCTGCACGCTCAACCTCGAGGACACGCCCGTCACCATCAAGACCATCGAATGCGCCATCGTCGACCGGGCGCGCGAGGAAGGCTGGATCGTGCCGGAGGTGGCGGCGCGGCGCACCGGACGCAAGGTGGCGGTCGTGGGCTCAGGGCCTGCGGGTCTCGCCGCGGCCCAGCAGCTCGCGCGCGCCGGCCACAACGTGCATGTGTTCGAGAAGCATGCAAAGCCCGGCGGGCTGCTGCGCTACGGCATCCCCGACTTCAAGATGGAGAAGCAGGCGATCGATTTCCGCGTCTCCCAGATGGAGGCGGAGGGTGTCACCTTCCACACGGGCGTGCATGTGGGCGTGACGGTCGATGCCGAGCAGCTTGCGGGAAGCTACGACGCCCTTCTCCTCGCGGGCGGCGCGGAGAAGGCGCGCGATCTCCCCATCCCCGGCCGCGACCTCGAGGGCGTCCACTTCGCCATGCACTTCCTGCCGCAGCAGAACCGCCGCGTCTCCAAGGAGCCTCCCCTCGACAACCGGCCGATCCTCGCGGGCGGAAAGCACGTCGTGGTGATCGGCGGCGGCGACACGGGGTCGGACTGCATCGGCACCTCGATCCGCCAGGGCGCGCTCTCGGTCACGCAGCTCGAAATCATGCCGCAGCCGCCGGAGAAGGAGAACAAGCTCCTGACCTGGCCCGACTGGCCGCTCAAGCTCCGGACCTCCTCCAGCCAGCAGGAGGGCGCGGAGCGGGATTTCGCGGTCCTCACCCAGGCCTTCGCGGGGGAGGGCGGGCATGTGAAACGGCTCAAATGCGTGCGCGTAGACCAAAAATTCCAGCCGGTCCCGGGCACCGAGTTCGAGCTCCGGGCCGACCTCGTGCTGCTCGCCATGGGCTTCGTCCATCCCGTGCACGAGGGCATGGTCAAGGCGCTCGACGTCACCCTCGATCCGCGCGGCAACGTCGCGGCCAATGTCAACGACTACAAATCCAGCCGCGAGAACGTGTTCGCCGCCGGCGACATGCGGCGCGGCCAGTCGCTGGTCGTGTGGGCGATCCGCGAGGGCAGGCAGGCGGCGCGCGCCATCGATCTGCATCTCATGGGCGAGACCACGCTGCCGAGATGATGCACGGTCCGGACGCCAGGGCGAGCCTCTAGACGTGACATTCTTCCGTCATCGTCGCGTGCTCGCCTCCGCAGCAGGGCAGATCCCCTGACAGACCCTGGAGGAAAGATGCGCGCCTGGGCCGTGCCGCTCGGAAACATGGTGACCCGTCACCAGGGCACCATTCTGCCGCTCCTGGTGCTAGGCGCCTACGCGCTCGCCGCCCCTTCGCCGACGGCGTTCGGCAGCGAGGCGCTGGAGCCGCTCAGGGATCTCCTGGGCGTCGCCGTGGCGCTTCTCGGCCTCGCGCTCAGGGCTTGGAGCGCGCTGCGGCGGGAGCGCCGGGGGCCGGGCCATATCGCGCTCGAATGTGGCTCGAACCTCCTGGTCGTGCTCGGCATCCTGCTGGTGCACGGCAATTCCTACGTCCTTGCCGTCGGCCTCCTGCTTGGAGCGTTTTTCCTTTTCGTTTCGCTCCAGGCCGAGGAGGCGCATGCCCCCCGCTCCGGGCGCCGGACGGTCCTCAACCGGATGGCGGCCAGGCTCTTTCCGAGGGACCGCAGCGCAGGCTCGCTCTGGATCACCGGTGCGGCGACGGCCATCGTCCTGTTGCTGACGGAGGTCTATGAGCGCCTGCCGGCGGGCGATGCGCATCTCGTGCGGCTGGTGCTGCTCTTCCTGATCGTCCTTCTTCTCATCGATGCGCTCCTGGTGCTGCGCCGGACGACGGCTCCAGCACCTGCATCATGGGCACCGGACGCAAGCGCCGTCCGCACGCGCGGCATCCTCGTGTCCGGGCGCTCTGGTTCCGTCGATGTGCTCGAGAACGCGCTCAGCCTCGGCAACCGCGACGCCATCCTCGAGGCGACGCTCAAGGCCGCGGAGCTCCGCCCCGGCGCCCGCCTTCTCGATATCGGCTGCGGCACCGGGCGTCTCGCCATCCGGGCGGCCGGGCTCTTCCGCAATCAGCCGGGGGTCGAGGCCTTTGGCATCGATGCGACGCCCGAGATGGTCGCGCTTGCGCGCCGGCGCGCCGCCGAGGAAGGTTCCTCAGCACGCTTCGAGGTCGGCATCGGCGAGGCGCTGCCCTTTGAGGACGGGTCGCTCGACGCAGTCACCAGCAGCTACTTCTTCCACCACCTGCCGCCGGAGGCGAAGCGCGAGGCGCTGGCCGAGATGCTTCGCGTCGCGAAGCCCGGCGGGCGGATCGTCATCACCGACTACGGGCGCCCGAGGGGGTTTCTTGGGCTTCTCGCCTCGTTCCCCATGCGCTTCAATTTCTATGAATACACCCGCCCGCAGCTCAAGGGCGAGCTTGAGGCCATTGTCCGGGAACAGGGCTTCGAGCCCGAGATCCTGCGTCGCTTCCTCGGTTACATCACGGTGATGCGGGTGCGGAAGCCGGGGTAGAAGCAGGAAGGGTGCGCGCTCTTGCCCACCAAGGGGCGGCGTGGGCGCCGCCCCTCCATTTGCGATATCACGCCGCCTTGCCGGCGTAGGCCGCTTCGATGGCGGCGACGTCGATCTTCACCATCTTGAGCATCGCCTCCATCACGCGCTTCGCCTTCGCGGGATCGGGATCCGCCATGAGCTTCGGCAGCGCCTTCGGCACGACCTGCCACGGCACGCCCCAGCGGTCGCGGATCCAGCTGCACTCCAAGGCCTTGCCGCCGTTCTTGAGGATCGCATCCCAGATGCGGTCGACCTCCTTCTGATCCTCGCAGTCGATCGAGAGCGACAGCGCGTGGCCATAGTCTTCCTTCGAGCCGCCGTTCAACGCCAGGAAGGTCTGGCCTGCCAGCGTGAAGTAGATGACCAGGACGCTGCCGTCCTTGCCTGAGGGGCTGTCCATCACGTTCTTCTGCACATGGATCACGCGTGAGTCGGGCAGCAGCGAGACGTAGAAATTCACGGCCTCCTCAGCGTCGCCGTTGTACCAGAGGCAGGGGGAAATCTTGGACATGTCGGAGTTCCTTCCTTGGAATGAGGAGCTTGAGAGGGTCAGGCGGCGGCTTCGGCGTGCACGGCGGCCGGATCCATCCACATCACCTCCCAGTGGTGGCCGTCCGGGTCCTCGAAGCTGCGGCCATACATGAAGCCGTGGTCCTGCTTCGGACCGGGGTCGGCGCCGCCGCCCGCGGCCTTGGCCTTGGCGACCGTTGCATCCACGCCCTCGCGGCTTTCCTCCGAAAGGCAGAGCAGCACCTGGGTCGTGGCGTGGGCGTCGGCGATCTTCTTCTTCGTGAAGGTCGAATAGAAGCCGTGCGTCAGCAGCATCACGTGGATCACGTCGGAGATCACCATGCAGGAGGCGTCGTCGTTGGAAAACTGCGGGTTCTTGCGCGCGCCTACGGCCTCGTAGAAGGCGGTCGAACGGGCGAGGTCCTTGACGGGCAGGTTGACGAAGATCAGGCGGTTCATCGGCGGTCTCCTCTGTTTACGTTCATCTCCACGTCGAACGGCATTGCCGGCTTTCGACAGGCCAGCGCAAAAAAGTGTCGATCCCAAGAAAAGTGCGCTGCGGAGGCTCCCAACGCCCTTTCAACCGCTGTCATGCCAATGGAAAATCTTTATGGGTGAGGATGCCATGGGCTCCCCCATCTCCTCGATAGAGGGGGCAGAGGAGGATTGACGGTGGACGTTCGGGAATATGTCGCACGTGTCCGGCAACACTATGTCGATCAGTTCGCCACATTTGTGGCCCGGCAGCGCTCAACCTGTTCTCGGGGTGGAGCTGAGGTGAAGCTTCGCCTCAGCGACCAGAGCCGGGTTTACCGGCATCTCTACTGTGCAGATTTCATCAGGACCGGCGAAAGTCCCGAGGTCGTGGAGCTCCAGCTCGAGGAAGGGCTGGACATAGATCCGATTTCCGGTGAGTTCGGCGCCATGGAGGTCACCGTCGATTGCCTCCATTGGGATGACGTTTCGATCCATCACGACTTGCTGTCGCTTGGGGATGAACAGGTTGCTCCGTGGTTCGATCTCTGGTTCGATCCCGACGAAATCCGCCTCGATGCGGCTGCCGAGCATTCCTCGTGCATCCATGCGCTGACGGTCGAGCCGGGCGTTCTGACGGTTGACCTGGGCACTGCTCCGGAACAGGCCTTCTGGGACCTGCTCGCCCTGCTGGAGAGGAAGGGCGTGGGGACAGCGCGGGTCACCTGCCAACGAGGTGGCTAGGATCGGCGCGGGAAGGAAAATCGGGGACCTGGGCTGCTGTCTGGCAGGAGGCGGACCTGTTCTACCGGCGCAATCCGGACGAGCGGCTCGAAGTTGACCTTCCAGCTATCCAGCTCGAACAGGTCTCCATGCTGGTCGAGGTTGAGCTCGATCCAGACCGGGACGCCGTCAGCGTCCTCATACCGTGCTTCCGCGAGGGCGGACCGACGAATCCGCCCACCGCGGTCGGCACCAAACTGGAGGCTCCCCATGCCTCCGTCGTCCATCTCGATAACGCGATACTGGTCAATGCCCACCATGAAGCGTTCCCCCTCAGGGCAGGACGAGAGGAGGAACAAGATCAACTGCCGCTCCTCCAGTTTCAGGGGTCGTTCAGGCGATGGCGGTTTCGTGGGCATCGAGGCAGTCCCTTGCATGGGGCCGCAGCAATATGCCCAATGGCGCCCAGCGCCGCCATCGCCGGAAACACCCGTTGCTCGCCCTTCGCTCCTTCCTTTTCAACGCCGTCTTCTACCTGAACCTCATCGTCTTCATGCTGCTGGGCGCCCCGCTCTTCCTCGGGCCCCGTATCTGGGCGATCCGGGCGCTGCAGCTCTGGGCGACGACGAGCCTCTGGTGGCTGAGGCTGATCGCCGGCACGGCCTTCGAGGTGAGGGGCCGCGAGCACATCCCCGAAGGGCCGGGCCTCGTCGCGGGAAAACACCAATCCTTCTGGGAGACCTTCGCCATCCTGCCGCTTCTCGACGATCCGGCCATGGTCCTGAAGCGCGAGCTCCTGTGGGTCCCCCTCTTCGGCTGGTGGGCGGTGAAATTCCGCATGATCGCGGTCGATCGCGATGCCGGTCCCTCGGCGCTCAAAAAACTCGTGGCGCGCGGCAAGGAGGCGATCGGGCAAGGCCGGCAGGTGGTGGTGTTCCCCGAGGGCACCAGGCGCGCGCCCGACGCCCCGCCCGACTACAAGCCCGGCGCCGCGGCGCTCTACCTCCGGCTCGGTGTCGCCTGCACGCCCTTCGCCCTCAATTCCGGGCTCTACTGGCCGAGGCGCGAGGCGCTGCGCCGGCCGGGCACCATCGTCATCGAGTTCCTGCCCGCCATCCCCGCCGGCCTTGACCGGAAAACCTTCGAGAAGCGGCTGATCGAGGCTGTCGAGCCCGCGACCGCGGCGCTCGTGGCCGAAGGACGCAAGACGCTGCGGTGACTCTACGCCTTCGTGGCGCCGGTGAAGAAGCCTTCGAGCTCCGCAAAGCCCATAGCGCTCTTGGAGAACCGGAACGTGCCTTCGGACCGCATTTCCCGCGCGGCGTTCACGAAAACTCCGTATGCCAGCCGCGCCAGCGCCGAGCCGATGCTGATCCGCTTCACGCCGGCTTCCGCCAATTCGCCGACCGTGAAGGTCGCGCCGGGCAGCCCCATGACGACATTGACGGGCCTCGAGACCGCGCGGCAGACGGTGCGGATCGCGTCGAGATCCTTCAGGCCCGGCGCGTAGAGCACGTCGGCGCCGGCCCGCTCATAGGCCTCAAGCCGCTTCAGCACGTCGTCGAGGCCGGGCCGGCCCCACAGCAGGTTCTCGCAACGCGCGGTCAGCACGAAGTCGCGGGGCAGCGACCGGGCGGCCTCGGCGGCCGCCGCGATCCGCTCGACCGCCAGGTCGAAGGCGAAGATCGGATCGTCGCGCCGGCCGGTGTGATCCTCAATCGAGCATCCGCTGAGCCCCGTGGCGGCGGCCGCCCGCACCGTCGCGGCGACGGCTTCGGGCGCATCGCCAAACCCCTTCTCCAGATCGGCGGAAACGGGCAGCGGCGTCGCCGAAACGATGGCTCGGCAGTGCTGAAGCGTCTCCTCGCGGGCGACGCCGCCTTCCGCCACGCCTAGCGAGAAGGCAAGGCCTGCGCTGGTGGTCGCCAGCGCCTCGAACCCGAGCGCGGCGAGGATGCGGGCAGAGCCCACGTCCCAGGGATTGGGGATCACGAACGTCCCCGGACGCTCGTGCAAATCGCGGAAGGTCATGGGCCTGTCGGTCATTCCGCTTTCCTCTTCCAGTCGCCCGTGGTGTTCCACCAGCGGTTGGGATTTTTGCTGTCGTCGAGGCCCCTGGACCGGCTGGCGAGGACGGCCTGAACCCGGATGACAGGCTCCTGATAGCTGTGGATCTGGAATATGGCCTCTATCACCCGTTCGACGAGCGGCCGCTCGTCGGGGAGCTCGAACGACACCTCGATCACGCCGGGGCGCTTGCGGACATCGGTTTCCGGGCCGGCGGCAGCGCCTTCGAGCGGGCGATAGCGCTCGACGCCAGGGCCCGACTCGTAGGCGTTGCTGTCGTAATGCCCCATGACGAGCGGCGTGATATGGGTCACGGCGTCCATGATGCGGTCCACGTCGCCGGGCGGCGCCAGCACGGTCAAGAGGCACAGGCGCTCCATCCGCACGGACGGCGTCTCAAATCCCTGGTCGATCATCTGCATTCTCCGCACAACGGATTGCCAAGATAGTCCGTCCTGCTGACAATTCGTGTCAGCAGTGTTGGGATAGTTTCCATCCAGGAAGCGGAAACCATGGGCCGTTCGAGCCGGCTGTTCGAGATCATCCAGATTCTTAGGCGCGCGGGCGCGCCCGTTCCGGCTCGCGCCCTGGCCGAGACGCTGGAAGTCAGCCAGAGAACCGTTTACCGGGACATCGTCTCGCTCCAGGCCATGCGGGTTCCGATCGAGGGCGAAGCCGGCGTCGGCTATGTCATGCGGGCGGGCTTCGACCTGCCGCCGCTCATGTTCACGGCCGAGGAGATCGAGGCCATCGTCGTCGGCCTGTCGCTCATCAGCCGCACCGGCGATGCGGACCTGCAGTCGGCAGCAGGACGCGTCGCCCACAAGATCGCCGAGGTCCTGCCGGACGCAGCGGACGGGCGCATGCAAGGCTCGCCTCTCCATGTCTCGCGCTGGAGCGCCATTCCCGCTTCCGGGGTCGCCTACCGCGCGATGCGGCAGGCCATCAGGGAGGAGCGGAAGCTGCACTTCATCTACCAGGACGCCGAGGCACGGCGTACCGAGCGCACCGTCCGCCCGATCGCGCTCGTCTATTACGTCGACAGCGTGGTGCTTGCGGCCTGGTGCGAGCTCAGGGAGGATTTCCGGCATTTCCGCGCCGACCGGATGAGCGCCTGCGAGGCCTCCGGCAGCCTGTTCAGGGGAGAGGGCGAGCGGCTGCGCGCCGAGTGGCGGGCGCGGCACGACCTTTTCACGGCGTTCTGAGCAGGGTCCGGACGTTGGACTCTCCCTCCTGAGTATGGTACAAAACGGGAACGATCGTTTCCGCGTACCGGACGAAAATCCATGAGCTCCTCGACCCTTGCCCCGATCGCGCGCGAGATCTGGGACCTGAAGTACCGTCACAAGCGGCCGGACGGCACGCCCGTCGACCGGACGGTCGAGGAGAGCTGGACGCGCGTCGCCACGGCGGTGGCCGAAGCCGAGGCGCCGGAGCAGCGCGCCCGCTGGACGGAGATCTTTGCGCGCACGCTTGCCGGCTACCGGTTCCTCCCCGCCGGCCGCATCCTCGCGGGCGCGGG
>JBFXDI010000003.1:0-65703 GCA_050181295.1 Parvibaculaceae bacterium
CACCACGGTGCGCCTCACCCAGCAGCTCGACGAGGCCTCGGGCAATCTTGCGGACAGGATCGGGGAGACCTCCGACCGGCTTTCCGGGCAGCTCCAGGAAACCTCGCGCGCGATCGTCGACCAGCTTGGCAGCGCGACACACGAGCTCGACGATAGGCTCGGCTCGATGTCGTCGGAGGTCATCGGCCGGTTCGACAACGTCTCGCGGCATGTCACGGAGCGGCTGGAGGAGGCCTCAGCGCAGCTTGCGGGCCGGCTCGACGAGACCACGGGCCGCCTCTATGAGCACGTGAACCGGTCGCATGCGAGCGTAGCGGACCGCTTCAGCGCCACGACGCAGGAGCTCGAGGCTTCGCTCGACCGTATCGGAACGTCCATGTTCTCCCGCATCGAGGCGACGGCGCAGGATCTCGGGGAGCGGTTCGATACCGCCGCGAAGGCGCTCGAGAACGTGACCTCCGACATCAACAACCGCTTCGAGGGAACGAGCGCGCATTTCACGCAGCTCCTGACCAGCACCAGCAACAGCGTGATCTCGGAGCTCAACAACGCCAACGCCGCCTTCGCCGACGGCCTGCAGGACAGCATGCAGGCTCTCACCGGCCGCTTCGAGCTGGGCACCGGCGGCTTCATCGATCGCATCACCAGGGCGGCCTCGGACTTCGACACGAAGAGCGCGGAAACGGCGCAACAGCTCGATCAGGCAGGAAGCAAGTTCGGGCACCACGTCGACACGGCCGCCGCCTTCCTGGCCGAACGGCTTTCCGAGGCAGCGCGCGGCCTCGACGGGGAGCTCGAGGACGTGACGCTGAAGCTCACCGCGCGGCTCGAATCGACGAGCGGCAAGCTTGCCGGGCGCCTCGAGGAAACGTCCTCGGTGGTCGAAACCGCGGTCAACCGGTTCACTTCGGAAGTGGACAGGGTGCTCGAGAACCGCGAGAACCTGCTCGGCGACCTCACCGCGAAGCTCGGGGCTCGGGCGGCCGAGATCGACACCCATATGCGCAGCTACGTGAAGCTCGTGGAGGACTCGCTCTCAGGCGTCCACGGGCGCGCCGACGAGCTCGGGCGCACGCTCTCCAAGCAGGCGGCGCAGGCGACGCAGCTTCTCCAGACGGAGCTCAGGCGCATCGAGCAGGCTTCCGACAGCCAGGCCGCGCAGGTTGCGAAAGCGCTGCGGGAGCACCATGAGAAGCTCGGAACCTCGATGGGCACGATGCTCGCTGCTTCCGCCCGGGATTTCGCCTCGACTGCCCAGGAGATGCGCGGCGCCGCCCAGCAGGTCGTCAAGGACATCGAGGCGGCCCGCAACGAGCTGCGCAAGTCCGCCGCCGAGCTTCCGGAAGAGACGCGCAGCAATGCCGATGCGATGCGCAAGGTGGTGGCCGACCAGATCGCGGCGCTGTCGGCGCTCGCGGACGTCGTGAAGCGCCAGACCGGCCTTACGGATCTGTCTGGCCCCGGCGTTCACATGGCCGCCCCCAGGGAGACGGGGCCGGGAAAATCTGAGGGCCCCGCCGCTTCGCTTTCCCGGACGGCGGAGGCCCCGAAAGAGCGGCCGGGACGTATCACCGAGGCCTCCATCCAGCCGCAGCGTGCCGTTCCGAGCGAGAAACGGGCGCCCATCGCCCCCAAGCGTCCCGCGGAGCCCGCTGCCTCGGCGATGAAACTCTCTTCCGAGCAGGCCCCGATCGCCCCGAAACGTCCGGCGGAGCCAGCCGTCTCGGCGATGAACCACCCTTCCCAGCAGACGCCGATCGCTCCCAAGCGTCCGGCGGAGCCTGCGGTTGAGATGCCGATGCCGAGCCCGTTCTCCTACCGGCCCGAGACGCCCAAGGCCTCGGTGCGCGGCCGCTCCGTCGATGCCCTTCTCAAGGCGCCCGCCGAGACGGCCAGCGCCGACCTGCTGCCGAAGCTTGCGGAAGAGGCCAAGCGCGCGGCGCCGGCGGCGGCGGATGCCACCACCGCCAGTCTCTCCAGCCGCACCGAGATGCTCGTGACGCGGCTCAACTCCATCGCCCGCGATCTTCTCGAGGCGGTGGAAGGCACGCTCTCGGGCGATCTCGAAAGGCGCTTCAACAACGGCGAGACGCACGTCTACACGCATCGTCTCTACCAGTCGCGCAGCAACCGCCTGTTCGAGGATATCCGCGGGCGCTACGGGAAGGAGCGGCTGGTGCGCGGCCGGGTGGATGCCTTCATCCGCCTGTTCGAGCGCCTTCTCGACACCGTGGCCGAGGCGCCCAAGGGCGACGAGCTGGTCGATGCCTGCCTCAGCTCGGAAAGCGGCAAGGTCTACCTCCTGCTCGCGCAGGCGACGGGTCGCATCGAGACCTGAAGCCGCCGTACGTCCTTACAGCCGGCGACGACGGTCGCCGGCGCATTCATCGAGCGCTCATGGAAATCACCAAGCCCTATCTCATGTTTCTCGGCGACGTCGCGGACGATCTTGCCGCCAAGACGGCGCATGGCGTCGTGGACTGGCGGCGCGACTGGTGCGTCGGGCAGCTCCGGCTGCCCGGCTGCAAGGCCGACTGCGGCCTGCCCGACATGAGCATCGGGGAAGGGGTAGCGGCCGGCGCCAGGACACTGGTGGTCGGCGTCGTGAATGCGGGCGGAAAGCTGCCAGACCGCTGGGTTGCGAGCATCGTGGAGGCGATCGAGGCGGGCCTCGACGTGGCGACGGGCCTCCACAAGAGGCTGTCGTCGGTGCCGGCCATCGCGGAAGCGGCGGCCAGAAAGGGCGTGCAGCTCCACGACGTGCGGTTCTCGACCCAGGATTTCGAGACAGGCAAGGGCGTCAAGCGGACGGGACTCAGGCTGCTGACGGTCGGCACCGACTGCTCGGTCGGCAAGAAGTACACAGCGCTGGCGCTCGAGCGCGAAATGCGGGCGCAGGGCCTCGATGCCGAGTTCCGCGCGACGGGCCAGACCGGGGTTCTCATCTCCGGCCGGGGCGTCGCCATCGATGCGGTGGTCGCCGATTTCATCTCGGGCGCTGTTGAATGGATCTGCCCGGAGAACAGGCCCGACCACTGGGACGTGGTGGAAGGGCAGGGGTCGCTTTTCCATCCTTCCTTCGCGGGCGTGACGCTCGGCCTTCTGCATGGCGCGCAGCCGGATGCCTTCGTCGTCTGTCATGAGCCAACCCGCACCACCATGCGCGGCGTGAAGCATCCGCTGCCCAGTATCTCGGAAGTGATCGAGCGCACCGTGGTCGAAGGCAGGCTCACCAATCCGGTCATCCGCTGCGTCGGGATCGCCATCAACACGCAAGCCCTGGACGATGCGGCGGCGGCGGCGCTGATCGAGGAGACGGCCGCGCGCCATGCGCTGCCCTGCTGCGATCCGATCCGCACCGGCGTCAAGCCGTTGGTGGAGGAACTCATCCGGCAGTTCCCCATCCGCGCGGCGGCCTGAAGGCATGGCCTTGCGGCTCACCGTCGCCGAGGAGGTATGGCCTCTTGCATCGGCCTTCACGATCTCGCGCGGATCGAAGACCGAGGCCCGGGTCGTTACCGTGACGCTGGAAGGGGAGGGCGGCGTCGTCGGGCGCGGCGAGTGCGTGCCCTATGCACGCTACGGAGAGACGGTCGAGGGCGTCGTTCAGGCGTTGGAAGCCGCGCGGCCTCGCATCGAGGCTGGCATTACGCGAAGCGAGGTTCCGGGGCTGCTCAAACCCATGGCGGCACGCAACGCGCTCGACTGCGCATTCTGGGACCTCGAAGCAAAGCGCGCGGGCGAACCGGTCTGGCGGCTCGCAGGCCTCAAGGAGCCGCCGGGCAGCCTTGTCACCGCCTATACGCTGAGCCTCGGCGAGCCGGCCGCCATGGCGGAGGCCGCCTCCCGCGAGCGGCATCGGCCGCTTCTCAAGCTGAAGCTCGGGCGGCCGGGCGACCGGGCGCGCCTTGAGGCCGTCCGCAAGGCCGCGCCCGATACCCGTCTCATCGTCGATGCCAATGAAGGCTGGTCGGAATCCGATCTACCGGAGCTCCTGGCCCTTTCTTCCGATCTCGGCGTCGAGCTCGTGGAGCAGCCGCTGCCGGCCGATGCCGACTCCGCGCTCGAGGGCGTGCGGCGGAGGGTGCCGATCGGCGCCGACGAGAGCGCGCATGACCAGCGCTCGCTCGGGCAGCTCGAAGGTCGCTACGACGCGCTCAACGTCAAGCTCGACAAGACGGGCGGGCTCACGGAAGCCCTAGCGCTCGCCGAGGCCGCCAAGATAAAGGGCTTCCGTCTCATGGTCGGCTGCATGGTCTCCACCTCGCTCTCCATGGCGCCGGCGGCGCTGGTGGCGCAGCTCGCCGATTTCGTGGATCTCGACGGCCCCCTCCTGCTCGCCCGCGACCGGGAGCCCTGCATCCGCTATGATGGGAGCCTCATGCATCCCGCGCCCGCCGCGCTCTGGGGATAGGTTCCTAACCTTTCCCTAACCACTTTCTCCGACACTCGCCGCCGGCAACAACGGGCGGTTCAGGCGTGGCTTTCTCCAACACGGACTACGAAGCGGTCGAGGCGGCAGTTCTCAACACGGCCCGGGGGCGGTGGTTTCTCGCTGAGCATGCGCGCCGCAACCGTGGCGCCGACACCCATACGCTTCTCGAGGCGATCCGCAAGCTCGAGAACGGGCTCGACCTCAAGTCTCGGGGGCCCATCCCGCCCGAAACGCTGGCCGAGATCAACGAAATCGCGAGATCCATCGCCATCGCCAAGGTCGAGCTGACGGAAGTTGCCTCCGAGATGGCCGGCGAGATTAACAGCCGGCGCGTGCTCGATGCGCTGGTACGGCTCGCGCAGGCCGAGGAGCGGCTGGAGGCGCTCGTCGGGGCGCAGGCTTCGCGCATCGCCGCCGTCAACACCGGCGCCCAGCCGCTGACGCCGGAGAACCTGAGCTACTTCAGGGAAGACGAGGAGCTGTTCGCGCCGAGGCAGGCCGAGGCCGCCCCGAAGACGTCCGAGCCGGAGGCGATGGCGGCGATCCAGGCGTCAAGCCGGCGCAAGGTCGTTGCCCGCTCGCAGCCGCTGCAAGCCGCGGTGAACGACAGGGCAGAGCGTGCGGGCCCGCGCGGAGAAATGCCGACGCCACGCCCGTCCGAGCAGGCACACGCCAGGCCGCGCATCATGGTGGTGCGGAGCCGGCCGTCGGATGAAACGCGGATTCCGCTCGCGGAAGAGGGCGAGCAGGGGAACGCCCTGACGCACTGACGCTTCCCGCGAGACCCACGCCGTTCCCAAAAACAAAACGCGGGGCTGCCGGAGCAGTCCCGCGCTTGTTCTCGCCGGATTTTCCTCCAGAGCCGCGCCGTCATCCCGAGGGAAGCGTCGCGAAGCCATCGGTCCATCCACGAGAGGCACCCTGCAATCCCGGCATCGCGGCGCCGCGTCACCGGAGACAGGCGGAACAGTCTCGAACTCGACCCCTTGCCTGGCTTTTCCCACCTTGACGGCCCTTCCTCGTGAGAGGCCGGACGTCTCAGTCTGTAGAACCAAGCAGAAGGTTGCGGATCCTCCTCAGTTCCCGAGGTTCTTGCGAACCTTGCAGTTGAGAGTGTGCATCGTGCGCGGGACGCTGTCGCGCCGCGCGTTGCGATTATCCACACGACGTCCACAGAAATCCGTCACGCCAGCTTTTCGTCCTTCGACGGGCTCAGGACGAGGTCCTCAAGCTGAGCTTGTCGAAGCATGAGTACTCGGTGCTCGCGGAGGTCAGAAGTCCTTGCAGAGCCGGAGCGCGTCGTAGATCGCGGCGTGGATGTTGCGCGAGGCAACCGCATCGCCGATGCGGAAGAGCTGGAATGTGCCTTCGGGATTCGAGCGCACGGCCTGCGGCCGGCCCGCGAGGAGCGCGTCATAGTCGACCTCGCCGCGATTGCTCGAGCCTTCCTTGAGCGCGAAATAGAGATCGTCGTTGGGGAGCGTCGCCTCTTCGACGACCACCTGGTCCACCGTGCGCTCGCCGCAATCGGCTTCCGTATAGGGGCTCCAGAGCGTGACGGCGAGCTTGTTGCCGTCGCGCCTGATGGCCCGAACCCGCATCATCGGGCTGATGCGCGCGCCGGCCTTGTGGATCTTCTGCATGTAGGGCACGAGGTTCAGACCGCCCATCTCGGGCGCGAAGAAGCGCTCGGGGCTGACGAGCTCCAGTTTCGAGCCGGAATCGATTAGCATTTCGGCCGCCGCCATGCCCTGATGCGCGCCGTTGTCGTCGAAGAGCAGCACGTCCTCGGCGGGCTTGGCATCGCCGGCGAGAATGTCCCAGCTCGTCACCGCCAGGTCGCTGCCTTCCTCGATGCCGTTGCCGCCGGGCAGCCCGCCGGTCGCCACGATGACGATGTCCGGATCGAGGGCCAGCACGTCCTCCGTGCCGGCGAGGGTGTTGAAGCGGATTTCCGCCCCGAGCCGCTCGAGCTCCGCCACCCGCCAGTCCACCAGGCCGATGATCTCCGCGCGGCGCTTTACCTGCACCGCGAGGCGCACCTGGCCGCCGGCCTTGTCCGCGGCTTCCAGGAGCGTGACCTCGTGGCCACGCTCCGCCGAGACGCGCGCCGCCTCAAGCCCACCGGGACCTGCGCCGACCACGACGACCCTGCGCCGTGGGCCATCGCTCCTCGCAATGACATGCGGCATGGTCGCCTCGCGGCCGGTCGCGGGGTTGTGGATGCAGAGCGCCTCATGGCCTTCATAGATGCGGTCGAGGCAGTAGGTGGCACCGACGCAGGGGCGGATACGGTCCTCCTCGCCCGCCGCGACCTTGCGCGCGATGTGAGGATCGGTGATGTGGGCCCGCGTCATCCCCACCATGTCGAGCTTGCCCTCGGCCACCGCATGGCGGGCGGTGGCGACGTCGTTGATGCGGGCGGCGTGGAAGACGGGGAACTTCGTCTCCTGCCGGACGTCGCCCGCGAAGTCGATATGCGGCGCGGACGCCATGCCGGTCACCGGGATGACACGGGAAAGGGGACCGTCGTGCTCGATATGGCCGCGAATGACGTTGAGGAAGTCGACCTGACCGGTGGCGACGAGGCGGCGACAGATCTCCAGCCCCTCCTCGCGGCTCAGGCCCTTCTCCCAGTCCTCGTCGGCGACGAGCCGACAGCCCACGATGAAGTCCGGGCCTACGGCCTGGCGCACCGCGTCGAGCACGAGGAAGGTGAACTTCAGGCGATTGTCGAGCGAGCCGTTCCAGTCGTCGTCGCGATGGTTGGTGGCGGGCGACCAGAATTGGTCCATGAGATGGCCGTAACACTCGAATTCGAAGCCATCGAGGCCCGCCGCCTGCATGCGCTGCGCGGCCGACGCATAGTCCTTGACGATGCGCTCGATGTCCCAGTCCTCCATCGCCTTGGGCACGGCGCGGTGGGCCGCTTCCCGCACAGGGGAGGGGGCGAGCACCGGAAGCCAGTCGGCCTTGTTCCAGTTGGTGCGACGGCCGAGGTGGGTGAGCTGGATCATCACCGCGCAGCCGTGATGGTGGCAATCGTCGGCGAGCTGCTTCAGCCAGGGCACGATCTCGTCCTTGTAGGCGAGCAGGTTTCCGAAGGCGGGCGCGGAGTCCCTCGACACGATCGCGGATCCGGCGGTCAT
Organism: Parvibaculaceae bacterium; assembly: GCA_050181295.1. Classification (GTDB taxonomy): domain Bacteria; phylum Pseudomonadota; class Alphaproteobacteria; order Rhizobiales; family Aestuariivirgaceae; genus JBFXDI01. The sequence goes on from JBFXDI010000003.1 coordinate 7,585, forward strand.
GGTGAGCGCGATGCCGCCCTTCGCCTTCTCGACATGGTAGAGGCGGTAGCGGTCCTTCGGCATCCCGTCCTCGTGGTAGTTCGGCTCATGCGAGGTCGACATGATCCGGTTGCGAAGGGTGAGATGCTTGAGCTGGTAAGGTTGCAACAGGGGATCGTTGGCGCGGTGAGTCGTGGCCATGGATGAATTAGTCTCCTCCGGAAGAAGGCCTCCAGACTAAAAGAGGCTGTCGCAGCTTGGGGAGAAACTTTGCGACAGGAGGCCGCGAAATGCGTCCCCGTGGCCATCTTGCTCGCTTTCGACCGCGCCGGCAGGATTGCACGTAAAAATTGAATCAATGGAATTCATGCGTCTTTAACGCGCATGGCGTACGGATGTGCGCATCTGCAACTTAAGGAGGCAGTCTGATGCCTTCTCATCCTTTGATAGCGAAACTTCCATCGTTCAGCCGCTGCGTGCAGGGCGTTTCCGCCATCGAGTTTGCGCTGGTCTTCCCGGTTTTCGTGCTCCTCCTCTGCGGAATGCTGGCGTTCGGCCTCTATATCGGCACCGCCCACAGCATCCAGCAACTCGCCGCCGACGCGGCCCGCGCCTCCGTCGCCGGGCTCAGCGACGCCGAACGCGTGACCATCGCCACCCAGCACGTCGCGCGCAACGCATCCCATTACATGCTCATCGAGCCCGCCTCCGTGACGGCGCTCGCCGGTCCGATGGCCGGCTCTCCGGACGATTTCGAGGTGCGGGTGCGCTACGACGCCTCGAGCCTGCCGATCTGGCAGTTCGTGCGCATCCTGCCGCTTCCCGACGAAACAATCGAGCGCAGCGCCATCATCCGGCGCGGCGGCTTCTAGAGGAGGATGGCCCATGATGCAGCGCCTCAACAAGCTCGCGCGCGCCGAGCGCGGAAGCATTGCCATCCTCTCCGCCGTGAGCACCGCCGTGCTGGTGCTTGGCGCCGCGATGGCGGTGGACGGAGGGCTCCTCTATCTGGACCGGCGCACGTCGCAAGGCGCGGTGGATCTCGCGGCCCTGTCGGCGGCGGTCAATATCCCGATCGCCGAGCGCGCGGCGCGGGCCACCGTGGAGCGCAACGGCATCACGCCGGCCACGCTCGTCGCGACGCCCGGACGCTATACCGCGAACATGTCCATCGCGCCGGGTGAGCGCTTCCGCGCAGGCGCCAGGCCCTTCAACGCGGTGCGCGTGCGCATGGAGCGGGAGGGCCAGCTCTATTTCGCGGAAGCCTTCGGGATGGAGCGGCCGACGATCGGGGTCACCGCTACGGCCGCCGCTTCCGCCGAGGCGACGTTCTCCATCGGTTCGCGGCTCGTGAGGCTGGAGGGCGGGATCCTCAACGCACTCCTCACGCAGCTTGCCGGAACGAGCATCCGCCTGACGGCGGTCGACTATCGCGCGCTGGCGGATGCACAGGTGAAGCTCGCCGATTTCATGCCCGCGCTTGCCTCGGAGCTCCACCTCACCGCCGGCACCTATGACCAGGTGCTCGATGCGGACGCCTCGCTCGGGCAGATCGTGGATGCGCTCTCGGCATCGGTGTCGAGTTCGCACGGCAGCCCTTCGGCGATTCTCGCCCTGAACTCCTTGGCGCTCGATGCGCGCGGGGCACGCGTCACCGTGCCCTTGCGCCACATGATCGATCTCGGTCCGCTCGGAGGACTTCAGGTCGGCCAGACGAGCCCCGGCCTCAACGCGGCCGTCTCAGCCCTCAGTATGGTCACCGGCGCGCTTGCGCTCTCCGACGGCACGCACCAGGCGAGCCTCAATCTCGGCGCGAACGTGCCGGGCCTCCTCGGCCTCGATGTCAAGTTAGCGATCGGAGAGCCACCGCAGAACTCGCCCTGGCTGGCCGTCGGCGAGACGGGAACCATCGTGCGCACGGCGCAGGTGAGGCTTCAGCTTGCCGCAAAGATCGGCGGATCTGGCCTGCTCAGCGGGGTTGCCATCGAGCTGCCCGTATACGTGGAGGTGGCTTATGGAGAGGCCCGCCTGGGCGACATAAGCTGCACGCCGGGCGACGAGCGGCGGGCACGCGTGGTCGTCGAGGCGCGGCCGGGAGTTGTCGACGCGCGCATCGGCCGCGCCTCGACGCTCTCCTTCTCCTCCACTCCCAATGTCGAGCGCGCCACCATCCTCAACGCGCTCCTGATCAAGGCCTACGGCTCGGCCCGGGTCGAAGTCGGAAGCACGTCCTACAGCAGCCTCTCCTTCGTCGGACCGGAGATCGGCAGCAACGTGCCCAAGACCGTCGAAAGCAGAAATCTCGTGGGCTCGCTCGTTTCCTCTCTCGTCGGGAATCTCAATCTGGAAGTGGCGGTCGGCCCCTTGAGTCTCGTCACGCCTGCCGCTCTCAAGGCGGCGCTGAAACCCGTTCTCCAGACTGCCGCGACTCCGCTCGACGGTGTGCTCCAGACCTTGCTCGAAGCGCTCGGCCTGCATCTCGGGGAGGCAGACATCTGGGTCAACGGCGTGCGCTGTGACGGAGCGGTTCTGGTGCAGTAGGGTTAGAATCTCGAACTGTCGGAGCCATTCCAATCACAGGCTCGTGCGCCGAAATTCTGCAAGACCGTAACGTCAGCGACGGAACCGGACCGCGCCAAACGTCTTACCGGGCGAGCGGGAATTCAACACCAATACGAGGACGAGCGCATGAGATTTTCAACCAAGCTGATTGCCGCCGGAGCCCTGCTCGTGGGGCTTTCCGGCGCGACGGCGGCCATGGCGGCGGACGCGCGGACGACGTCCAATCTCAACATCCGCGTCGGGCCCGGAGTCCAGTACGGCTATATCGACACCATTCCCGCCGGCGCCGTCGTGCCGGTACACGGCTGCCTCAGCGACTATGGCTGGTGCGAGGTGAGCTTCGCGGGCATCCGCGGCTGGGTCTCTTCCGACTACCTGATGGCGCCCGGCTACGGCTACTACCAGACCTACGGCGCGCGAGTCGGCGTGCCGGTCATCACCTTCTCCTTCGGCGACTATCATGACCGCTGGTACAAGGGCCGTCCCTGGTACAGGCACGACCGTTGGGCCGGACGCTGGGACAACCGGCACAAGGACCGGAAGGAATGGCGCAGAGAACATCGGGATGCGAAGAAGGATTGGAGAAACAACCGTCGCGACGCGAAGAAAGATTGGAAAAACGACCGGCGCGACGTCAGACAGGAAGAGCCAGCCCGACGCTTCGAGCCGAACCGCCAGGTCGACGATCAGCGTTTCGATCGCACGCTTCAGTCGGATAGCCCGAACCGGCCGAGTCGGCCCGATTTTCAGCCGAGAAGGCTTGACGACAGCCGCTCGCCGCGCTCGTAACGGGCAGAGACGAGCTTTGCTCCAGAAGGCGCCTGGACGTGTTCCGGGCGCCTTTGCTTACCGGCAACGGGAGCAAGCTAGATGTTCGCAAGCCAGAGCAGCGACACGCCCGCGTAGAGGAGAAGCGCGATGGCGAGCCGCGAATTGAGCGTGATGAACATGGCCGTGTTCCTCGCTATGGCCGTCCCATTGGACAACAGGAATACTTCTCAGGCCCGGAACCGAGCCTGAACGGCGCATTCATCCTTTGTTTACCTTGGCGATTTCAGCCGCCGGCCTGCCATTCCCGAACGGCCGCAAGGGGATAGATCAGCATCAGGATGTTGAGCGTGAGGTTGTCGCGGATCATCCAGGCACAGAGAACCTCAAATCCCAAGCCGATCGCGAGCGTCGCCCAGACAGGCAGACGCGAGGTGGCGAGGAATCCGAGCACCATGAACGCGATGTCGGAGGTCGAGTTGAGGACGCTGTCGCCGAAATAGTCGAGCGAGATCGTCGCCTCGCGATAGCGGTTGATGATGAAATCGGTGTTCTCGAAGATTTCCCACGCCGCTTCGACCAGGGTGGCGAGCGCGAGCCGCAGGCCAAGCGGTGACCGCCTCAGGACAAGCCACAGAACGCCGTAGAACAGGAAGCCGTGGATGACGTGCGAGAACGAATACCAGTCGGCGATGTGCTGGGAGTTCTCGGAACTTGCCACCACGCCGTGCCACAGCTTGACGGTGCCGCATTCGCAGATGAGCGGCTGGCCCATGGCGAGGAGCACGGCCGCGGCGCCGGCGATGATGGCGAGCGTGGCGAGCCACCAGATGCTCCGGATGGAATCGTCGCGTCCGATCTCGTTCACGCCGGGCCTGGCCATCGCTGATGTCCGTGGATGATGCGAAGGACTTCGATGTGGGGCGGGCGCAGCCGATTGACGACAATCCACGGCAGGTCGGCCAGCACCAGCTCACGCGCGTGCCGATCACTCGACCGTTGCGACCGAGATCCGGAAAGTCGGCGAGCGTCTCCACGCGCGTCTTGATTGCCCACACGATCTCGAATGCCCGACGCGGATCGTCGCGCGCGATATGATCTTCTATTGCCTCGATGTCCGCGAGGGCCGTGCGCACCCAGCGGACTTTCATTCGGCCGCCTCGGCGGCCCTCCTATACTTTCCAAAGATGGCGCGGACTTCCTTCCCGTCCGCGATGTCGCCCGCATCCGCCGCGGCAATGGCCTCGAGAACAGTTTCGATGTTCTTGCCTTCGGACTCGAGATAGAGCCGGATCGCGTCCGCAATGACCCACGAGCGGGAGCGGTCGAGGGCAAGTGCTATTCGGTCCAGCCGGGCGGTCGTATCTTCCTCAAGGCGCAATGAAAGTGCGGTCTTGGCCATAGGGCTGTCCCTCGTTCAAATACAATGTCTTACAATGCAAGACGATTCGCAATTGTTGCCTGGCGGCAACAGGCGATGATCTAGAGCGGGGCGGGGGGTTGTGCGTGCGGCCATGCGGTGGTATCAGCCGCGTCCCGTCGAGAAAGACGAGAAGGAGAATGCGCAAGATGGTGGAGCTTCGAATCCCGCGCTGACTCCCCGGGCCCCGGCGCCCGGGGCAGCCCCAGCCTGCGTTAGGCGGCAAGGGCACAGCACTTTTCAGAACCTGAACCTTCCCTGAGTCGAAGATCGATCGCGGTGCATCTGCAACCGCGTCCGGATCCCACGATTCGCGTCAAGACGCACGCTTGCGCGGGCGTCGAAAGGATGTGCCATGAATGCAGTTCTCACCGACCGCGCCTGGTCGCCCAAGCCTGCGTGGAAGTCGATCATCAAACGGCTGCGCCGGTTGCTCGCGGCAGCGACCGGTCGGCAGCGTCCGCCCCACGACTGGCGCGAGATCGAGGCGGTGCTGCTCGACTACGAGCGGCGGAAGGCCGAGATCAGCGCGCTGGTGCGCGGCCGGGTCGTCTGATGACCCGCAATCTCATGCTTCCTTCGCGAGCGCGCTCCGCTGCCGGAGCGTGTTCGCGAAGCGCTCGAGCGTGCGGGAGATCTCTCCCCGCGCGATCATGATCTCGATGAGGTGGAAGGCGCCCGCGTCCGCATGCGCGCGCTCGAGCGCCTGCGCAAGCTCATTGCGTGTCGTCACGCGCACGCCCTTGCCGCCGAGGCTTGCCGCCATGTCGGCGAAGCGCCAGTCATCGAGATCGTTGTAGCGGGTCTCCGACTGGAAGGCCTTGAGCATGCCCCAGGCAGCGTTGTTGAAGAGCAGCACAATCGGATTGAGGCCGAAGCGGCGGGCGTTGCCGAGCTCCCAGCCCGTCATCTGAAAGGCGCCGTCCCCCACCATGATGATCGGCCGCTGGCCGCTCGCGGCCTGTAGGCCGAGCCCGAAGGGCACGCCCGGCCCCATCGTGGCGTAGTAGCCGGCGGCCACCAGCGCGGTCGGCTCGATATCCATCGAGGTGAAGAGGCAGTCGCCGGTGTCGGAAGCGATCGGCATGCGACCGTGCTTCGCGAAGAGGTCGTTGACGGCGGTGGCGATGTCGATCGGGCGGATCGGGCGGCCGTCGGCCTTCAGCCCTGTCGGGTAGGCGGGACGGGCGGGCTTCGCCTTGCCGAGCGGGCGGGCGATCTTGAGCAACTCCTTCACCAGCGCGCGGAGAGTAACGTCTGGATAGACGTGATGGCCGAAGCGCACCTGACGCCCGAAGGCGTGGGCGGCGCGGCGAAGGTCGATCTGGCGTCGCGAGACGCCGAAGTTCGTGTCGCAGAGGATGACGCCCAGCATCAGGAGGCCGTCGGAGTTCTCCACGATGTCGCGCACCTTGGGCTCGCCCGCGAGGCCGAGATAGGTGCCCGCCAGGGGAGCGTCGGTCTCCGCCAGGATGCCGCGGCCCATGAAGCTCGTGACGGCTGGGATGGCGAGCTTCGCCGCAAGCTCGGCCACCTTGGCCTCGAGCCCGAAGCGGCGCACCTCGACGTCGAGGAGAAGAGCAGGACGCCTCGCGTTCTCCAGAAGCTCTATCACCTCCTTCGCGCAGGCCTTGGCGGCCGCCTTGTCCGTCGGCGTCTCGCGATAGGCCGGAACAGACTCCACCTCCGCATCCACCATGTCGCGCGGCAGCTCGATATAGACAGGAAGCGACAGCTCGCGGGCGGCGGTCAGCGCGCGGGCGATTTCCAAAGGAACGGTGGCGGGATCGTCGAGAATGGCCTGGGCGCAGGTCACCTCGTTCATCACGAGACGCTGGCTGTCGAGGTGCTTCACCTGGTGGTGGAGGCCGAGTCCAAGCTCCCGCTCGCCCTTGCCGGGCGCGCCCGAGATCACGACGAGGGGCGACTTCTCCGCGTAAGCGGTGGCGACCGGGTTCACCATGTTGAGGGCGCCGGCGCCATAGGTCACCGCGGCGACGCCGATCGTCGAGCGGTAACGGCCGGCAGCGTCCGCCGCGAAGCCCACGCCCGGCTCGTGCGACAGCGTGTAAAGGGGAAGGATCGCGGAAGCTTCGATGACGCGGAAGAAGGGCAGGGCGAAGTCGCCCGGAATGCCGAAGATCTCTCCCGCGCCGTAGTCTTTCAGCGCCGTCAGAAGCGCTTCCGCGAGCTTCATGGGACCGCCTCCCGCTTTGGTCAGCGACCTATGGCGCGAAACGGACCCTTCCGCAATTGCGCCAGCGCGCCCGTGGCGATGGCGACACCGAGCGCGGCGACGGCCATACCGCCCCAGGCGGCAAGCGGCATGGCTTCGCCGATGAGCGTCCAGGCGATCAGGGCCGCGAGCGGCGGCACGAGGAAGAAGAGGGCCGAGACACGGGCCGCCTCGCCGTGCCGGAGCATGAGAAGCAGCAGCGTGACCGAGATGAGCGAGTTTCCGAGCACGAGATAGGCGAGCGCTACGAGGAACTCGCCGGTCCACTGGATGGTCGGCGTCTCGAAGAGAAGCGCCACGGGGAGGACCGTGACGAAGCCGACTACATATTGAATGGCATTGGCGACGAGCGCGTTGTGGCTCACCTGCATGCGCCGCTCATAGAGGGTGGCGGCAGTGATTCCGGTGAGCGCGCCGAGCGCGCTCAGGAGGCCGAAATAGGATGTGACCTCGAATTCGGAGCGGGCAACGATCACGATGGTCGCTCCGGCGAGCCCGAGCACCAGTCCGATCCATTTCGTCAGTCCCACCTTCTCGCCGGCGAAGCGCGGCGCGAGCAGCCCGACAAGGATCGGCTGCATGGCCATGATGACGGCAAGGCCGCCCGCCGAGATGCCGGCATAGAAGCTCACATAGCTCAGGCCGAAATAGACGGTCTGGATGAGGAAGCCAATGACCGCGAGGTGAAACCAGTCGGAGGGCCTTCTCGGGATCGAGGGTCTCAGAACGGCAATGATCGGAACAAGGACCGCGAGGGCGCAGAGGAAGCGCAGCACAAGAAACGTCATGGGCGGGGAATACTGGAGCCCAATCTTCGCGAAGGTGTAGCCGCCCGACCAGAGCAGCACGAAGGCGAAGGGAGCGGCGACCAGCCAGGCCGGCCGTGCAGTCCGGATTTCCGATGGGTTCTGGTCCTTCGAATCCACGCCCGCTCGTAGCACGGGAGAGTAAGGGCCAGCCATGTCTCCACGCATGGATGCCATGCCGAAGGAGGACGCTGGACCCGGCGCCGGCCGAGAGGGGCTCCAATGACCGACGCCGGGAGACCGGCCTGCCGGAGAGAGTGCGGGCGAGAGAGCCGGCAGGCCGGTTTCGAATGCTGCCTTAGTTGGGCAGCAGCACCTTGTTGACGACGTGGATGACGCCGTTCGACTGGTTCACGTCGGCGATCGTGACGCGCGCCGCGTCGCCCTTCTCGTCGATGATGTAGAGGCTCTTGCCCTTCATCATCGCGGTGAGATGGTCACCAGAGACGGTCGTCATGTTGAAGCGGCCGCCATGGGACTTGGCCTTGCGCATGAGCTCGGCGCCCGAAAGCTTGCCGGCCACCACGTGGGCCGTAAGAACCTTGGTCAGCATCTCCTTGTTCTCGGGCTTGAGCAGGGTGTCGACCGTTCCGGCCGGAAGGGCATCGAACGCCATGTTCACCGGCGCGAAGACGGTGAATGGCCCTGTTCCGGCGAGGGTATCGACGAGCCCGGCGGCCTTCACCGCCGCGACGAGGGTGGTGTGATCCTTGGAGTTGACCGCATTCTCGACGATGTTCTTGGACGGATACATGGGCGCCCCACCGACCATCACGGTCGACTCGGCGTGGGCGGCCCCGGCGTAGGAAGCCATGGATATCAGCGCCGCGGCGAGAAGCGTGCGGGCGCGGGAAGGCGAATTGGGCATTTACTGTTCCTCCTTGATAGCGTCCCTGCGAAGCAGGATGCCAAGGAGTTACGGCCGGGCGAGCAATCCGGATGCAGGCCTCAGAGCTCTCCGACCTTGCCCACGGCGATGACCGGGCCGGTGGCCTGGCCGGTCGGCGAGCCGCCCGGGGGCTCGAGGCTGATCGCGAGCGTGGCGCCGGCGCCGATGAACTGCCGATAATTGTCCGGAATGACGACTTCCGAAGGTCCCTCCCGGCCTATCACGCCGAGGGAGCGGGCAACGCCGTCGCCGGGAATGAGCCAGAGCTCCGGCACGCGATTCTGGTCGGTGTCCGCCTGAACGGCGCGGATGAGCAGGCGGCCGGTCGCCGGGTCCATGCGCGCCAGGTAGGAGGGGCCGGCATCGGTTGCCTGGAGGGAAGCCACCAGCGGGCCGGGAGTGCGCGGCTCCGCGAGGAAAAGCGCGAAGGCGAAGCTTCCGGCCGCGACGCCCAGGAAGGCAGCCGAAAGACCGCGCCAGAGGCCGAGGCTGCTCCAGAAGCCCGGCCGTTCGGATGCCTCGCTTGCCATATCCGCGAAGAGCTTGCGCTGGATCTCGGGCCATGCGCCGGCCGGAGGTCCCGCGGGCTCGATCTCGCCCGTCAAGCCGGCAAGGCGCAGATGCCACTGGTTGACGCGCGCCGCGAAGATGGCATCCGACCGGAAGCGGGCCTCGACCTGCTCCAGTTCCTCGCCGCTCAGGAGTCCGAGCGCGTATTCGCCAGCCAGCACGTCATCGCCGGCGGGGGGATCTGCGCTATCGGGTTCGTGCGTCATCTCTCCAGGCAGTCCTTCAGCCTCGCAAGGCCGCGTCTGATCCAGCTCTTCACGGTTCCGAGCGGCGTGCCGGTGCGGCGCGCCAGTTCGTCATATGTAAACCCGGTAAAATAAACCTCGCGAATGGCGGCCCTCTGCTTGTCCTGCAGCTCGTCGAGGCAGTTCCTGAGCGCGCGGCCGTCATCGGCCGCAAGCGCCTCAGCCTCGGGGGAGGGGCGGCCGTCACCGAGGTCGAGGACCGTCTCGATGGGGTCGGACGCCGGCTTGCGCGCGCGCATGCGGTCGATGGCCTGATTCCGGGCGATGGCCGCCATCCAGGTGATCGGGCTTGCCCGCTCACGCACGAATCGGTCGGCATTCCTCCAGACCTTGACGTAGGTTTCCTGCAACACCTCCTCCGCGTCGGTGCGTTCGTTCAAGATACGGAGACAGATGCCAAAAAGCTTCGCGCAGGTCCGGCGATAGAGTTCGGCAAAGGCTTGCCGATCGCGCAGGGCAACGCGCGCCAGCAGGTTTTCCAGGGGCTCATCGCCACTCATGGACTGAACCTACCGCATTTGGCAGCCGAGCGGAAAGCGCCCGGAAACGGCGCAGAAGCGCGATTCCTGCCGCTATGGCAGTTGCTGGGACTTTCCGACCGGAAGCTTCGTCAGCTCGCCCAGGAATTCGGCGAGGCTCGGGCGGCGGCCGACCAGGAAGGGCAGGGGGCGGCAGAGGTCGATCGCCGCCAGTCCTATACGGGCCGTGAGGATGCCGTTGACCGCGCCTTCGCCGAATCGGGCGGAAAGGCGTCCGACCAGTCCCTTGCCGATCAGATGCTGGAGAACCTGATCGGTCAGCGCCAGGCTGCCGGCGACGGCGAGATGGGCGACGACCATGCGCGCCAGCCTCAGGGTGCCGAGGGTGCCGGGCCTGCCGCCATAGAGGGTCGCAAGCTGACGCAGCATGCGCAGGTTCTGGGCGGCAACGAAGGCCATGTCGAGCGCGGCCGACGGGGCCACGGCGGTGAGCAGCGTGACGCGCTGGGCGGCGCGCGCCACCAGCCGGCCCGCCTCCTCGTCGAGCGGCAGCATCAGGTCGCGCTCGGCCAGCCGCACGCGATCGGCCGGATCCATGATCTCGCGGTCATGTCCGGCGAGTTTTTTCAACCCCAGCGCCACGTCCCGCCGGCCGGAATAGATCGTCCGCACGGCGGTCAGCACGTGGGTGGCGGCCTTCTCGTCGTCCTGGTTGACCGCGCGAGCCGCATCCTCGCGGATCTCCACCAGCCGCGCCAGCCGGAAGAGGCCTACGACCTCGCGGGTCACGATGGACAGCGCCGCAAGCCCGGCGAGGCCCGCCAGCCCCACGCCGAGCCACCCCAGAAATTCGGAGCGCGCGAAAAGATCCTCGATCAAGGCGTTGACTGCCATGCCGGCCGCGAGGCTCGCCAGCGCGGCGAGACTGCCGATCAGCAGCGATCCCCAGCGCAGCGGCCGCGCGATGGACGCCGGATCGACCGGCACGACGGCGAGCGCTTCATCAGGCTCAGGATCGAGCCGGATATCGACGGGAGGCAGCGCGCGGGGCTCGCGATGAAGAGCGTCGGACGCGGCCTGCCGATGCTCCTCTTCCTCGGCCAGTCTGAATGCCTGCGGCTGGCGCGGTTCGCCGGTCATGGAAAGCGATCTCCGATCAGGAACTCGACGGCGCGGTCCAGCCGGATATGGGGAAGGGCGGGCGCTGGCTCAAGCGGCTTTGCCGCAACGCCGACGGGGGGCCGGAAGCGCACGAAGCGCAGCTTGCCGGCGAGCGAGCCGTCGAGGGCGCGATGGGGCTCGTTTGGCAGGTCGCCCGGGAAGACGGCGGCTTCCGTCGCGCCGTCGAAGGTTTCCGATCCGATGCGCTCGCCAGCCTCCGGCGTGCCGATGATGCAGGGCAGCGTGTCGCCCTGGTGCCTGACCGTCGCCTCGCGCGTCGCCCGGATCGCGGCAATGGCCGAGACGCTGATGCCCGCTCCGGCAAAGGTCGCACGACCGGCCGATTCCTCCACGATGAGCTTCAGCACCTCCTCCAGCCGGTCGTGGCTCGTGCGGTGGAGAAGATCGGCCTTGGTCGCCGCGAAGAGAATGCGGTCTATGCGGCGCCCGAAGAGCGCCGAGGTCCAGGTGTTGGCGCCCTGGCGGAAGGCAGCGAGCACATCGCCGAGCGCGGCCTTGAGATCGGCGACTGCGGTGTGGCCGGCGTTCAGCGCTGCCAGCACGTCCACCAGAACGATCTGCCGGTCGAGGCGGGCGAAGTGGTCAAGGAAGAAGGGCTTCACCACATGGGAGACGTAGGAGTCGTAGCGGCGCTCCATCATGGCGAGAAGGGAGCCCCTGGCGGCTTCAGCGCCTGCCGGTATATCGAGCGGAGCGAAAGTGAGGAGGGGCGAGCCTTCCAGGTCGCCCGGCATCAGGAAACGGCCGGGCGGCAGGCTCGAGAGTGAGATGTCCTCCGCCCGGCAGCGCGCGAGATAGGCCGTGAAGAGGCGGGCCGCCGTCTGGGCGACCGTCTCGTCAGCAGGGGCCAGCGGGTCCAGGGATGCAAGATGCGAACGCCACTCGCCGCCCAGACGGTCGCGCGGCGGCCTCGCGGCCGCGGCAAGCGTGTCGCGCGACCAGTCGCGGAAGCTCTTGTCCAGGAGCGGCAGGTCGAGCAGCCACTCGCCCGGGTAATCGACGATGTCGAGATTGAGCCGGCCAGAGCCCAAATTGCGGGCCATGAAACCGCGCGGGCGAAACTCGATGACGAGCCGCAGTTCGCTCAAGCGACGCGTGCTCTCGGGCCAGCGGCGCTGAGGGTCGGTCAACGCCGCGACATGCTCCTCGTAGGAGAAGCGTGGAAGGTTGTCATGCACCTGCGGCTCGAGCCAGGCGCGCGCGATCCGGCCTTCGGCTTGTGCGTTGAAGACGGGCAGGCGCGCGGCGTGCAGAAGCGCATGGACGAGCGCCGTGATGAACACGGTCTTGCCGGAGCGGGAAAGGCCGGTGACGCCGAGCCGGATGGTCGGCGAGCCAAGCCGCGTCCCGAAGTCGGCAAGGCCCCCGGCCGCGATCCTCAGTTCGTCGCCGAAGCCGAGGCTCACCCGAGCCTCCTGCCGGACACCTCAGTCATCCGCGGCGAGCGCCCTGGGCTTCACGAACGCCGTCAGCGTGCCGGAGCCCGCCTTGAGCCTCGACCAGCTTCGGCCCTTGAAGTCGATGACGGCGAGCGCGGCCGTCGGATATTTCCGCTCGAGATCCGCGCGAAGGGCCTTGTCTCCGCCGCCAATGAGCGTTGCCGCAAGGTTCTCGATCGCCGGATTGTGGCCGATCAGCATGAGCGAGCGGGCAGACTTGCCGCGCGTGCCGATGACGTCCAACAGCACTTCGCCGTCGCCGAAATCATAGAGGTTGTCCACCGTCTCGACCCTGGCGGGCGTCAGCGGCGGAACCAGAATTTCCAGCGTCTCCTGCGCGCGCTTGGCCGGAGACACGAGAATGGCATCGGGTGTCAGCTTGCCGTCCATGATGTAGCCGGCGACCAGCCGCGCCGACTTGCGGCCACGGCCGTTCAGCGGACGGTCCCGGTCCGCGAGCCGCGTGTCCATCCAGCTCGACTTCGCATGGCGGAGCAGCATGAGTCGCAGCACAGGGGTCACTTCCCGATGCCGGCGACGTCGAACGGCGTCGTCTGGTAGACTTGGTTGATCCAGTTCCCGAACAGCAGGTGCGCATGGCTGCGCCAGCGGTTCTCCGGCACCCGCTGGGGATCGTCGGCCGGGAAATAGTTGCGGGGAATCTCGATCGTCCTCTTCGCGTTCACGTCGCGCCAGTACTCCTCCGCCAGCGAGCGGGTATCGTACTCGATGTGATTGAACATGTAGAGCATGCGGTGCGGCGCGTCGGCGACGAGGCAGAGGCCGGCATCGTCGGAGTCCATCAGCACCTCGATCCCCTTGTCCTTCGGCAGCTCGGAACGCCGCACCTCCGTCCAGCGCGAGACAGGGATCGAGAAGTCGTCGGAGAAGCCGGACAGGAAGGGAGAAGCCGGGTTGAGGTTCTTGTGACGGAAGACACCGAACGCCTTGGCGCCGAGCGTGTGCTTGCGCACGCCATGGAAATGATAGAGGGCGGCCTGCGCCCCCCAGCAGATGCACATGGTCGAGTGCACGTGCGTCTGCGTCCACTCGAGGAGGCTCGAGAGCTCCTTCCAATAGGTCACGGCCTCGAATTCCAGAAGCTCGACCGGCGCGCCGGTGACGACGAAGCCGTCGAACCTCTGATCGCGGATGCGTTCCCAGTCGCGGTAGAAGGCGATCATGTGCTCCGCCGGCGTGTTCTTCGGCGTGTGGCTCGCCATTTTCACGAGCGTGAGCTCGATCTGAAGGGGCGTGGCGCCCAGAAGCCGCGCGAACTGCGTCTCGGTCCGGATCTTGGTCGGCATGAGGTTGAGCAAGCCGATGCGCAGCGGCCGGATATCCTGCCGGATCGCGTCCGATTCCGACATGACCGTCACACCCTCCGCCCGTAGAACGCGAAGCGCCGGCAGGTCGTTTGGAATCTTGATGGGCATGGAAAGCGGCTCTCCGGAAGCTTGGAGAGCGGTATCTAATGCCGAGGGGGCCGGAAGTCCACATGCCGGCTGCAGGCACCTTGCAAGACCAGCCACGCGGTCCCGTCAACTCCGGTCGATGGCGCGGCCGATCATGGCGTTGAAGCTCTCCTCGTCCGTCACTTCGAGGACGTCCTCGGCCTCGACCGTGTAGCCATGTTTGCGCGCGATCGACTCGTAGGCCGGAATGCGGTGACGCAGCAGCTCCTCGAAACCCCAGACGGCGAAGCCGTCCGGGTCGACCTCCTCGTCTCTCGCATGCCCCATGAGCTGCTTGTACTCCACCCATTTCGCATCGAGGAACTGCGGCTGGTAGTACATAGGCTTGGGCGAGGCGCGAAACCGCTCGACCAGCATCTGCGCATGCTCGGGCGTTCCCCTGATGTAGAGCAGAAGCGTGTGCTCGGCCGTGGTCTTCAACACGGGGTCGCCCGTATCGGAAAGGTTCACGACCTCGCACAGCGATCCGCTCGCGTCGCAGATGAAGTGGCGATAGCCGTAGATTTCGCGCGCCCTGTCGATGAACTCCGGCGTGTCGAGCATGGCCGCGATCTCGGCGTGCCGATGCTGCGCCTGGCGGCGCTTGTACTCCTCGAACGGAATGCCGCCCTTGGCCGGATCGCCGGGCTTGCTCAGGTAGGTGGAGAGAGGATCGAGGTTCTGAAAGGTGAGGTTGGAGGAGATATAGATCGAATCCGTCATCAGCAGCATGCGCAGGAACGGGTTCTTCATCGCCTCGCGCTTGAAGTTGTCGACGATGTGCTCGCCCATGTAGCGGGTGCCGATGCGGTAGTCGACGGAGTAGTGGAACCACTCATGGTGGGTGAGGATGCGCGACAGGGATGTCTTGCCGAGGCCGGACATGCCGAAGACGGTCACGGCCTTGGCCGGCCACTCCCTGAAATCCCTTCCCGAGCGAAACCGCATGCAGCCCCGTCAAGCTTGCCCGATTAGTCCCGTGCCCCCGCCGGAAGGTTTCTGGCACATCGCCGCCGTCCTGTCATGGGCTTGGGATCAGGCGGCGAGCGTGGCCTCGACGCCGGCGGCGACCTCGAACAGTGCCTTGTCAGCGCCCCAGGGCGCCATGAGCATGAAGCCCGTCGGGGGCTCGCCGTGTTTGTGCATCGGCAGCGAGATGGCGCAACGGTGCAGGAAGTTGCCGATGAAGGTGTTGCGCAGCGACAGGAAGTTGAGACGGGCGTAGGCCTCGTCGGTTTCGAGCGCCGATATGGGCGGGGGGAGGTTTGGCGTCGTCGGCAGGATGAGGGCGTCGAGCCCCTGCGTCAGCCGATCCGTCTTCGCGATCAGATGCTGGCGCTCCCGCAGCACCCCGACGAAGTCCGGCGCGGAGATCGATGCTCCCGACTCGATCCGCTTGCGCACCCGCTGGTCGTAGCGGTCTCCGGAATGCGCGATCATCTCCCTGTGGGCACAGAAGGCCTCGACGGCCGAAATCCCTCCACGCGCGTTGATGGCGGGAAGATCGGCAAGCTCCTTGAACTCGATCTCCACGATCTTTGCGCCGGCCTTGGACAGCGCCGCGAGCGCCCTGTCGAACGCGGTGGCGACAGCCGGCTCCAACTCCTCGAGCACAAGATGCCGCGCAAGCCCGAGGCGAAGCGAGGAGGCAGGCCGTGGCAACGGCAGCTCCACCGTCTCGCCCGCCATGATGGCGTCGGCGATGGCGCAACAGGCGACGGAGTTGGCAAGCGGGCCCACGGAGTCGAGCGTCCAGGAGAGCGGGAAGGCGCCTTCCGTCGGCACGCGGCCGACTGAGGGCTTATAGCCGACGACCCCGTTGTAGGAAGCCGGAATGCGGCAGGAGCCGCCCGTGTCCGTGCCAATGCCCAAGGCGCACATGCCGTCCGCCACCGAGACGGCGGCGCCCGAGGACGAGCCACCGGGGATGCGGCCGGTGGCGCGGTCCCAGACCGAGCGCGGGGTGCCGTAGTGCGGGTTGAGGCCGACGCCCGAATAGGCGAACTCCGTCATGTTGGTGCGGCCGAGCACGATGAAACCCGTGGCCTTCAGCCGTGCGATGGCGGGCGCGTCCCGGGTCGCAGGCGGTGCATCCCTGAGCACCGCCGAGCCGGCGGTCGTCACCTCGCCGGCGAGATCGAACAGGTCCTTGACCGAGACGGGGATGCCCGCGAAAGGCGATGGGTGGCGTCTCCGCCTTCGCTGCATGTCGGCGGCATCGGCCGAGGCGAGCGCGCCCTCGGCATCCACTGACAGGAAGACGCGCGAGCCTTCCCCGGAAGGATCTCCGATACGGTCGAGCGATGCCTCGACAAGGCCGCGCGCGGTGGCGCGCCCATCGGCAAGTACGTCGGCGAGCGCGAGAAGGGTCTGAGGCATTCGGTCCTGCTGCTTGCGAAAGGTTGTCCCTGCGGAGCCCCGCGTGGCTGGAGCATGCTCAACTTATTGAAATCGATCACGTTCATCCATCCGGGTCGATTTTGACCCGGATGGATCGTGATCTAGGACGCCATCGCTTCCTTCACCGCCTCCGCGAGCTGCTTCAGCGTAAAGGGCTTGGGCAGGAATGCGAACTCGTGCTCGCCCTCCAGGTTCTTGCGGAAAGCATCCTCGGCATAGCCGGAAATGAAGACAATCTTGGTGTTGACGCCGCGGTTGCGGAGCTCCTTGAGGAGCGTCGGGCCGTCCATCTGCGGCATCACCACGTCTGACAGCACGAGGTCGATCTCGGCGGCGCGCGCCTCGACGATCTCCAGCGCCCGCTCGCCCGAATCCGCCTCGATGACCCGGTAGCCGCGGGACTGGAGCGCGCGCGAGGCGAAGGAGCGGACGGCATCCTCGTCCTCGACCAGGAGAATGGTGCCCGTGCCCGTAAGGTCGGCCGGCCGCGCGTCCTTCTTCTCGTCGCGCGGCTGGACGCCGGCTTTCTTCTTCTCGAAATGGCGGGGGAGGTAAATGCGGAACGAGGTGCCCCTGCCGACCTCGCTGTCGCAGAAGATGAAGCCGCCGGTCTGCTTGACGATGCCGTAGACGGTGGAGAGGCCGAGCCCCGTGCCCTTGCCGACCTCCTTGGTGGAGAAGAAGGGCTCGTAGATTTTCGCCAGCACTTCCGGCGGCATGCCGACGCCCGTGTCGAGGATCTCGCACAGGACATATTCGCCCGGCGGCATGACATGGGGCGCGATCTTGCGCGATTCCTCGGCCAAGACGTTGGTCGTCCGGATGGTGAGCGTGCCCCCGTCGGGCATGGCGTCGCGGGCGTTGACCGCGAGGTTGATGATCACCTGATCGAACTGGTGCAGGTCGGCCCTGACGAGGCCGAGGTCGCGGCCGTGCACCACCTTGAGCGCCACCTTCTCGCCGAGCAGCCGGCCCAGCATCTCACCGAGGTCCGACAGCACGTCGGTGAGCGAGAGGACCTCGGGCCTCAGCGTCTGCTGGCGCGAGAAGGCGAGCAGCTGCCGCACCAGGTTGGTTGCCCGGTTAGCACTCTGCTTGATGTTCATGATGTCCGCGAAGGCGGGATCGGTCGGGCGATGCTTCGCGAGCAGCAGGTCGGAGAAGCCGATGATGGCGGTGAGCATGATGTTGAAGTCGTGCGCCACGCCGCCGGCGAGCAGTCCGACGGCCTGCATCTTGAGACTTTGCGCAAGCTGGACCTCGAGGGTGGAATGCTTGGTCGTGACCATCGCGAAAATGAAGACGCCGGGCTCGCCGTCCTCTCCCGCCGAGAGGCGGTGCAGGAACAGTTCGCCCGTGTGCTGCTTCTCGCCCGCGAAGATGACCTCTATCGGTCCAGTCTCGGCCTTGCCACTCAAGGCCTGTTCGACCGCGCGGCGGACCGTCTCGCGGTCTGCTTCCAGCACCAGGTCCGTGAGGCGCGCGCCGCGCACCTTGCCCTGGCTCAAGACAATGAAGGCCGGGTTGGAATTGATGATCACGCCGCGGGAGTCCAGTTCCACGAGCCCCACGGGCGCGCTGTTGAAGAGCTCGAGGACCCGGTCCCGATCGCCCGCGAATACCGGCGCGATACCGACGTCGGAGCCCGCCCTGAGCACGAGCGAGCGGGAGGGCTGCGGTTCCCCGTCCGACCCGAAATCGATCCGGTGCACGACACGGACGGGCAGGGGATCGCCGTCGCTTGAGGTCAGCTCCAGCTCCAGCGTCTCGGTGACGATCTGCGCGGGCACGGGCGCGATGCTGAGGAGCAGCGTCGAGCCGGCCTCGCCCACAATGTCGGAGAGCTTGAGGCTGCCGTCGGTGGTGCGGGCGAGGTCGATGCCAAGCCATTCCGCCAGCGTGGCGTTGACATAGGCGACCTCGCCTTCGGCGGTGGTGGAGAAGAAGCCGCAGGGCGCCCGGTCCAGGTAGCTGATGATGTACTGGAGGCGGCTGAACACCTCCTCCTGGCGCGCCCGGTCGGCGGTGATGTCGGCGAGCCGCCAGAGCGAGTATTTCTGGCCGAGGCCGGGATTGATGGGCGTGACCGACACGCGGATCCAGACGGGATGGTCGGTTTTCGCGCCGGCGGCCGCCGATCCGGCGTTCAAGCGGAACTCCTCCTGCGCGGACAGGCCTTCGCGCGCCGCCCGTGACAGCCGGTAGACGCGCTCGGCAGCATCGGGGAAGCCGGCATAGAGGTTCTCGACGCCGATCAGCCGGCCGTTCGGGGCTGTGAGCTCGGCATAGGCGGTGTTGGCGTGCACGACGCGGCCCGAGCGGTCGCTGACGGCGCAGGCTTCGCCGATCGCATCCACGATGCCCTGAAAGAAGGCGCGCTGCTTCGGCAACCGGCCGATATGAAGGACCCCCAGCAGGGCGGCGAAGATCGCAATGAGGCCGATGAAGGCGAAGAGTCCAAGGCCGACGACGATCCAGAGCTGGTAGGCGCCGGTCGCGCGGCTTGCGGCGTAGCCAGTCCCAAGCGACAGCGCCACCGCGATCGGCAGCACCACCCACGGCCGCCTCGGTCCCTTCTGGACGCCGGCCGGCCCCTCTATCTGCATGTCGTTTACTTGCGTGGCGCTCATCGCCTCCCGCCACCCCCAACCACCCGAATCACCGGCAGTATAGGGGATTTGTCACGTACGGCGCGTCCTCCTGATTGCGCCTGGCGGGGCCCTTCCTTCGTCTTGCTTTTGCTCAGATTTGGGAGGAAACATCCCCGTCCCTCCTGACTGTCCAAGGTGTTGCCCTGCCATGGAATTCGGACCCTATGTGAACTACGCCGTCGCCGCCGCCATCGTGCTGGCGCTGCTCCTCATCGCAATGTTCGTGCTGAGGGCCGTCGGCGGCCGGGTGCGCGCCCGGCAGGGAAGCCGGCTTTCGATCAGCGAATATCAGGAGGTCGACAAGCAGCGCCATTTGGTGCTGGTGCGGCGCGACGGGGTGGAGCACCTCCTGATGATCGGCGGGCCGCAGGACGTGGTGATCGAGACCGGGATCGTCTCCTCGGGCGTCGCCGCGCCTGCGCCGCAGTTCGATCCCGGCCGGCTGCCTCCAGTCCATGAATTGCGCCAGGCTCCCGTCATGGCGCGTGCGGAGCCGGAAGAGCCGAGGCCGGTTCCGCTCAGGGCCGCGCCCCGGCCGGCGGTGTTCGGTGACCGGCCGCCGGAGCCTGTCCGCCAGCAGCAGCGCGCCGAGCCGAGGCTCGAGCCCGTGAAGAGGGCTGAAGAAAGCACGCCGGAAGAATAGCGCCAGGTCATCCGCGGCAGGCGAGGGGGTCAGTCGTCCCGATAGACCCGCTCGCGGCGCTCGTGGCGCTCCTGTGCCTCGATCGAGAGCGTAGCGATGGGGCGGGCATCCAGCCGGCGCAGGCTGATGGGCTCTCCCGTTTCCTCGCAATAGCCGTAAGTGCCTTCCTCGAGGCGCTGCAACGCGGCCTCGATCTTCGCCACGAGCTTGCGCTGGCGATCGCGGGTCCTGAGCTCTAGGGCGCGGTCTGTTTCCGTCGATGCCCGGTCGGTTAGGTCGGGAAGCGCCTGGCTGTCGTCCTGAAGGCTCTGCAGGGTCTCCCGGCTCTCGCGCAGAATGTCGTCCTTCCATTGCATCAAACGCTTGCGGAAGTAGGACTTCTGGCGCTCGTTCATGAAAGGCTCTCTCTCGGTAGGTCGGTAGTCTTTCTCCAGTTTGGCTCCGTTCTTCTTCTTCACCATGCAGAGATACCTCATCCCTGGACCGTTCGACGGTCCCTATCTCGATTCGTGGGCGCCTATATATCGGCGCTCGATACACTCCACAAGCGGCCCGAACGCAATTTAATGCCGGGCGGCGAACAGGCGGCTAGTGCCCCTAGCTTACTGATTCTCATAGGCATTCCGCCGCTGCTTTTGACATAGGATCGCCAGATGACAACGCTGCAAAGGCCGTGCCGCGGCGAGGTGGCGGGTGGCCGGCACCGCCCACATGCGCTATCCACCCCGCGAAGTCACGTAGCCAGTCTGGAACCTCAATGCGCTTTGAAGGCACGAATTCCTATGTCGCGGCCGACGATCTGAAGATCGCCATCAACGCGGCGATCACGCTCGAGCGGCCGCTACTCATCAAGGGCGAGCCCGGAACCGGAAAGACGGTTCTGGCGCACGAGATCGCCTCGGCTCTCGGCGCCAGCCTCATCGAATGGCACATCAAGTCCACCACCAAGGCGGCGCAGGGGCTTTACGAATACGACGCCGTGAGCCGGCTCCGGGATTCCCAGCTCGGTGATGCGCGCGTGCACGACATCTCCAACTACATCCGCAAGGGCAAGCTCTGGGAGGCGTTCACGGCGCAGGAGCGGCCGGTGCTGCTCATCGACGAGGTTGACAAGGCCGACATCGAGTTCCCCAACGACTTGCTGCAGGAGCTCGACCGGATGGAGTTCCACGTCTACGAGACGGGCGACACCATCAAGGCGGCGCGGCGGCCGATCGTCGTCATCACCTCCAACAACGAGAAGGAACTGCCCGACGCCTTCCTGCGCCGCTGCTTCTTCCACTACATCAAGTTTCCCGATCCGGACTCGATGCGGGACATCGTCGAGGTGCATTTTCCCGGCTTGAAGGGGCGACTGGTCAGCGAGGCGCTTTCAATCTTCTACGAGATCCGGGAAGTGCCCGGCCTGAAGAAGAAGCCCTCGACGTCCGAGCTCCTCGACTGGCTGAAGCTGCTCCTGAACGAGGACGTCACGCCGGAGATTCTGCGCGAGCGCGATCCGCGCAAGCTCATCCCGCCGCTCGCCGGCGCGCTGATCAAGAACGAGCAGGACGTGATGCTGTTCGAACGCCTCGCCTTCATGGCGAGGCGCGAGGGAAGGTAGAAAGTCTGGCTACTGCGCCGCCTTGCGCACGCGGGCGCCCGCCGCCTCGATCAGGTCGTCATATTGATCGAGCTGCTCGGGCGTCAGCACCTTCGCCATGGCGGAGCGCTGCTTGCGACGATGCGCGATGAGTTCGTCCGAGGCTTTGCGGAGCTTCTCGAAGTTCGGGCGGGCGTTGATGTCGATCTTGTACTTGGCAAGGATCGCCCGGAATTCCTTGTTGCCGGTCGCCAGTATGGTGTTCACCTTGGGACGCTGCGCGGAGGTGAGCTCGAGTTTCGTGTCGACCTGGGCATCGTAGAGCGACTCCTGCGCGAAGGACGGCGCAATCAACGCCGAGGCGGACACGCACACGGCGAAACAGGTCACGAGAAGACGCGGCATGGGATCCCCCCTTCAATAGGAATCTTCAAAACTCTAATCGGAAGTGAATGGAACGGCCGGCCGTGTATTGTTACTGCTGCGCCGGCTGATCCATGGACTGGTTTACAGGGCCGGATACGCGAGCCCACTCCTGCGTCCTGCAGATCATGCCTGCAAACCCGCAGCCCTTCACCGATATCTGCGCGTCCGACAGCATCGTCACCGTGACCGGGTACCTGTTGCCGTCGCGCGGATTGTAGACCTCCCCGATATAGGCATTGGGCTCATCGCCCGGCCGCAGGTCGTGCAGGATCGTGAGCCCGAGAAGCGGCGTCGAACGCAAGCCCGGGTCTGGATTATTCTTGTCGACGAGAGGACGACCCTTCTTGTCCTCGTTCTTTTGCATCCAGATGATGCGGCCGCAGGTGGCAGGGCCGCAAGGGTAGAACTCGACCTGCGATTCACCGTCCTGGACCAGGTAACGTCCGGCAGGGCTTTCCGGGGACATCTGGGCCAGCGCAGGCGTAAGCAGCCCAAGAAGCGCGGCAGCGGCAAGCGATGCAATCCGAACCATGACGCCAGTTCCTCGACATTTTGCGGGGCGGCACTCGAATGTTTTTCGGGCGCCGATCATTCTTGGGCTGGCAGTGTTGCCAGCAAGTTTGGCGGACATGTGACCGCTAAAATTTGGCTATTCATCGCTGCGGCCACATCGCGAACGCCAGGAATAGAGCGGCGTTCGCGGGATCATTCCGCGCCGGCCGACGCTACCCCGCCTGGGGTATGGCGGCCATCGGCGTGTCTCGGCATAGTCCTGCCACATCGACAGCGATCGGGAGGGCTCCAGCATGTCCGCGAAATCAAAGGCCGGCACGCCGCTGCAGGCGAGGGTGGAGGGCGGCAAGACGCCCGAGATGCAGGAGCGATGGTACCTAAAGTCCGAGACGGGCCCGCTCAAGGATGTGCTGCTCGGGCCCGCCGAGAGCTTCCGCTGGCTCGGCATCGAGAATGCGCAGTGGTCCTCGCTGGTGCGCGACACGCTCAGGCGCGGCTATCGTTTCGACAAGCAGCTCGCCATGCGCCAGCATCGCGAGATGGTGGACGCCTATGAGAGCGCCGGCGTCGCCTGTCACTTCCTACCCGTGGACGAGCGGGTGCCGTATCAAATCTACGCCCGCGACTCCTCCTTCATGTCGCCCTATGGCGCGGTCATCTGCCAGCTCGCCAATCCGCGCCGGCGCGGCGAATACGCCGCCGCCCTACGCTTCTACCTGGAGGCCGGCATCCCGATCTACGACATGGTTTCGGCCGGCAATTTCGAGGGCGGGGACTTCAACATCATCAAGCCCGGCGTGGCGCTTGTCGGCTACACCGACCATCGCTCGGAAGAGGTCGCGGCGCGGCAGGTGGCCGAGTGGTTCGTGAAGGAAGGCTGGGAGATCAAGTATGCGCCGATCGACCAGTTCTATGTTCACATCGACCTCATGGTATGCATGCTGAACGAGCACTGCGCGGCGGTATGCCTGGAGACGACGGACGACGACATCATCGCCTGGCTCAAGTCGAAGAAGATCGAGATCATCCCGGCCTCGTTCAAGGAGACCATGGCGCTCGGCTGCAACGTCGTGGCGCTTGGCAATGACCGCGTGCTTTCGACGCTCGGCGCCACCGATCTCAATGCGAAGATGCGGGCCGCTGGCTTCGAGGTCTACGATCCGGACATGACCATGTTCACCTGGGCGGGCGGCGGCGTGCACTGCATGTGCCAGCCGCTCAGGCGCGAGGCCGCCTGAGGCGACTTCGGGCGCCTCGAACCGTCGTTCATCGACGGTTCAGCGCCTTTGGTGCTATCTTCCGGCAGGCAACGACCCTCCGGAGGATTCGCATGGGCGCGCTGGCATGGCGGCAGGGAGCTGCGACCTGGCTCGCGACCTTCGTCGCGGCAGCCTTGACGCTTCTCCATCCCGCCGCCGCGGCCGACCGGGTGGCGCTCGTGATCGGCAACTCCGCCTACAGCTCCGTCCCATCCCTCAAGAATCCCCGCAACGACGCCGAAGCCGTCTCTCGCGCCCTCGAAAGGCTGGGCTTCAAGGTGATCGAGGGCACGGACGTCGATCAGATCGGGTTGAAGAAAGTCGTGCGCGAGTTCACGCGCGAGGTCGACAGCGCCACCGTGGCGCTCTTCTTCTATGCCGGCCACGGGCTGCAGGTGAACGGCCGCAACTATCTCGTTCCGGTCGACGCCTCGCTCCAGAGGGAGGCTGACATCGATTTCGAGACCATGGACCTGGACTTCGTGCTGAAGCAGCTCGAGCGCAAGGACCGCACCAACATCGTTTTCCTGGACGCCTGCCGCAATAATCCGCTCAGCACCAAGCTTGCCGCCGGCATGGGCCAGCGGTCGGTATTCGTCGGACGCGGCCTCGCGCGGGTCGACACGGGTGTCGGCACTTTCATCGGCTATGCGACCCAGCCTGATGCCGTGGCGCTCGATGGCGCCGGGTCCAACAGCCCGTTCACCGAAGCGCTGCTCAAATATATCGAGACGCCGGGGCTCGATATCGAGCTGCTGATGCGCCGCGTGCGCGAAGACGTGATAGAGGCCACGTCCGGCGCACAGGTGCCGTGGAGCAACTCCTCCCTGGTCGGCGACCGCGTGGTGCTCAAGGCGGCCGTCAAGGTCGAGGAGACCAAGCAGCAGACCGAGACTCAGACCCAGACAGGGTTCACGCCGAGCGGCGCCAGCGAGCGCGACGTGGAGATCCTGCTCTGGAACGCGGTGAAGGACTCCAACAACATCTCCTTCCTGCGCTCCTACCTTGCGACCTATCCGAACGGCAGCTTCGCCGCGCTCGCACGCGCCATAATTGACGATCTCGAGGGCCGCAAGCGCGCCAACGTGGCGCCGGAAGCGCCCAAGGCTCCTGTCACCGAAGCCGTGGAGCAGAAGCCGCAGCCGGAGGCCGAAGCCCTCAAGGAGGCGCCTGCGGAGGCTCTGAAGGAAGCGCCGGCGGAGGAGCCGAAGGTCGCGCCCAAGGTCAAGAAGACTCCCGTCGCCGTGATCGAGCCGCGCGAGCAGCCGGAGCCCAGGGTGAAGAAGGCGCCGGCGGTCCAGAAGAAAAAGAAGATCGCGAAGCCGCGCATCGTGGAGGAGCCGCCGCCGGTGCGCAAGAAGCGGCGCGTGCAGCAGTCGCCGCGCTTCGAGGTGGAGGTCTCCGGTCCGGTTTCGAACTGCGGCTTGTGCTACCCGGATGGCATGAAGAGCTTCGGGCGCCGGCGACTCTGCGGCGTGCGCTATCAGAGCGCGCTCGCGGCAGGCGAGTGCTCCTGAAGCATGATCCGGAAAAGTGTGAAGCACTTTTCCGACAAGATCATGCTCAACTTATTGAAGCGATCACGTTCATCCATCCGGGTCGATTTAACCCGGATGGATCGTGATCTAGGACGAGCTCACGCCTTCGGCCGTGCAGGGGCCCGCGGCCGTAGCAGGAACTGCGCGATCATCAGCAGGCTGAAGGAGGTCACCAGCACCGCGGTGCCGATGGCGTTGATCTCGGGCGTCACGCCGCGGCGGATCGAGGAGAAGATATAGATCGGCAGCGTCGTGTTGGCGCCGGCGACGAAGAAGGCGATGATGAAATCCTCAAACGAGAAGGTGAAGGCGAGGAGGAAGCCCGCGAGCATCGCCGGAGCGAGCAGCGGCAGCGTCACCTGCCGGAAGGTCGCGATGGGCGAGGCATAGAGATCCTCCGAGGCCTCGATCAGGGTTCGATCGATACCGGCAAGCCGGGCGCGCACGATCAGGATCAGGACCGAGACATTGAACAGCACATGCGCGCCGATGACGGTCGCCATGCCCATCTGCAGCTTCGGACCGCCTTCGCCCAGGAACGACCCGAGCAGCGGATTGACCGCGTCGAAGACGGTGACGAAGGCGATGAGCGTGGCGATGCCGATGACAACCCCCGGCACCATGATCGCCACATAGACCAGACCGTCGAAGAGCTTTCGGAGCCATCCGCCGATCCGTTCGAGCCCGAGCGCGGCCAGCGTCCCGAAGACCGTTGAGAGCGCGGCGGTCCAGAATGCCACCTGCAGGCTGGTCAACAGCGCCTGGACCGCGAAAGGATTGGAGAAAGCACGGCCATACCACTCGACGGAGAAGCCCTGCCAGTCCATGGCGTAGCGTCCGGCATTGAACGAAAAAAACACGATGAGCGCGATCGGCGCATAGAGGAAGACGTAGAGCAGGGCGGCGTAGATACGCATCTTCCGCTTCCCCCTACATCACCGCCACGCGCCGCGTGCCGGACCAGCGCAGCATGAAGCGCATGTAGACGATGACGGTCACGAGCATCACCGCCACCATGGCGATCGAGACGGCTGCGCCATAGGGCCAGTTGCGCGACTGGAGGAAGAGGTCGACCAGCGCGTTGCCGATGAAGAAGACCTTTCCACCGCCGAGCAGCGCTGGAAGGATGAACTCGCCCATCATCAGGATGAAGACAAGCATCGAGCCTGTGGCCACGCCCGGCAGCGCCAGCGGCAGCGTCACCTGCCTAAAGGTCGCCCAGCCGCCGGCGCCGAGGTCGGCCGATGCTTCGAGCAGGCGCTTGTCGAGCTGTTCGAGGCTCACATAGATGGGAAGCACCATGAGGGGCAGGTAGCCGTAGATGGCGCCGATGAAGACCGCCCAGGGCGTATTGATGACCCTCAGGTCCTCGATGCCGATCCAGGTGAGCCAGCGCGGGATGCCGCTCGATCCGAGGATCATGATCCAGGCGTAGTAGCGCAGGAGCTGGCTCGTCCAGAACGGCACGATCACCAGCACGAGCAGGAGCGTCCGCCAGCGGGGCGAGACTCGGACAGCGAGAAAATAGGCGAGGGGGAACGCCACGACGGCCGCGAGGAAGGTCGCGAAGGGCGCCATCCAGAGGGTGGTGAGGAATGCTTTTCCGCGCGCCGGCAGGTTGAGGTAGTTGTCGAACGTGAAGGCCGGCATGTAGCCGCCCGCAGGGGCCCGCTCGCCGAAGCTGTAGATGACGACCACGGCGAGCGGCAGGATCAGGAGCAGCGCGAAGAGCACCGCCGCCGGCGCGACCATGAGCGCGGTGGTTGCGCGGGAGCGGCCGGCAGGTATAGCCGGCGCGATCACAGGCGTGCGTAGCCGGGCTCGGCCCGGCCACGCTTCCGAGGCGCCTGATGGGTGCCCGGCGCAAGGCCGGGCACGGGATCACAGCGAACGTCCAGCCGCATCAGGCCGACTTGAAGCGCGCCATGATCTCGGCGCGCAGCGGATTGGTCAGCGTCGCAGCAGCGCCGAACTCGAGCGCGTCGAGCAGATCCTTGGCCGGATAGAGGATCGGATCCTCCAGCGTCTCCTTCGGCAGGAGCGCGTTGGTCTTGGAATCGGTGCTCGGATAGCCGTGGGCCTTCACCTCCTTTGCGTTCACCTCCGGCGCCAGCATGTAGTTGATGAAGGCATAGGCTGCGGCCTCGTGCGGCGCACCCTTGGGAATGGCGTAGAAGTCGGTCCAGATCTCCCCGCCTTCCTTGCCGAGCACATATTTCATCTCCGGCATGTCGCGGTTGAGCTGCTTGCCATCGCCCGTCCAGCAGACCGAGACATAGGCGTCGCCGTTGCGCATGGAGGGCTGGTAGTCGGAGTTGATGGCGAAGAGATGCGGCTTCGACTCGATCATCAGCTTCTCGGCTTCTCCCAGTTCCTTCTCGTCGTTGGAGTTGAAGGAGTAGCCGAAATACTTGAGCGCGTTGCCGATGGTCGTGAGCTGGTAGTCATGCACCATGACGCGGCCCGTGAGATCGCCGCGCGTGCGGTCCCAGAACTCCTTCCAGGTCGTCATCTCGCCCTTGACCTTGGCGGTGTTGACGACGAAGCCCGTCGTGCCCCAGTCCTTCGGAACCGCGTAGACCTTGCCCTCGATCGTGGCCACCTCCACGAAGCGCTTTTCGTGCGTGGAGGGGTCGAAATTGGTGAGCTTGGACGTGTCGAGCGGGACGATGAGGTCCAGGCCCTTGTAGGTGGTGATGGTGTAGTTCGTCGGCACGAACACGTCCCAGCCGGTGCCGCCGGCCTGCAGTTTCGCCAGCATCTCCTCGTTGGAGCCGAAGACGCTGACGTTGATGTTGACGCCCGTCTCCTTGGTGAAGGCGTCCAGGTTCTCCTGCGCGAAGTAGTTGGGCCAGGTGGTGAAGTTGAGCGTGTCGCCGAGTTCGCCCGCGGCGTAGGCGCGACGGGACTTTAGTCCAGGCACCGCACCGCCCAGCACGGCGGTCGCAAGTCCCAGACCCGTGACTCCCAGGAAGTGGCGGCGGGACACGGATCCCTTCTGGTAGCGGCGGAGTTCCGCCATGAATTCCTCGGCGGTCAGCAACTTCTCGCTCTTCATCGACAACCCTCCCGTTGTTGGCGGCCCGGAGGCCTCAAGAAAAACTCAATCCATCGCCAGCGCCAGCGCCGCTTCCGGATGCCAGCCGGCGAACGCCCTGTCGCCCGACTCGAAGGCTCCGGCGCCAAGCTCCGCCTGCCGCGGCGCCAGCACCATGAACTCTCCCAACTGCGGATCGCGCACCAGGTATTCCGTATGCTCCCCGAGGAAGATGCGGTTCAGGATCTCCACCTCAGCCTTGGGAGCGCTCCCCTCCGGAAGGCCGTCGCGGTTTCTTGCGAGCAGCACCCGCTCGGGCCGCACGCTCACCGCCGCCCGGGAGCCTGCCGCAGGTGCGGCCGCGCCGCGCGAAGCGCGCGCCACGAGCGGCAAGCCGGCGTCCAGATCGACGTCGATGCGCCCCGCCTCGGTCCGGCGAACCGTGCCGGGAAAGAAGTTGGACTTGCCGACGAAGTCCGCGACATAGCGGTCGACGGGATCGTCGTAGAGATCGCGGGGCGTGCCCACCTGAACGATCCGCCCCTCGCGCATGATGCAGACGCGGTCGCTCATGGACAGCGCCTCCTCCTGGTCGTGCGTGACGAGGAGAAACGTGATGCCGAGCGAGCGCTGCAGATTCTGGAGCTCGATCTGCATGTCGCGCCGGAGCTTCCTGTCGAGCGCCGCCAGCGGCTCGTCGAGGAGCAGCACGCGGGGCCGGTTGATGAGCGCGCGGGCGAGCGCCACGCGCTGCTGCTGGCCGCCGGAAAGCTCGTGGATGCGGCGGCGCTCATAGCCCTTCAGCCGCACGAGATCGAGCGTCTGGCGCACCTGCGCGTCAATCTCGCTCGCTGGCGGCTTGGGCGAGCGCTGCCGGAGCCCGTAGGACACGTTGGCGGCGACGTCGAGATGGGGAAAAAGCGCGTAGTGCTGGAACACCATGTTCACGGGCCGACGATAGGCGGGGACGCCGTTGACGACCGCGCCGTCGATCAGCACCTCGCCGTCGGAGGGCTGCTCGAAACCCGCGATCATGCGCAGCGATGTGGTCTTGCCGCACCCGGAAGGCCCGAGCAGAGACAGGAATTCTCCCTCGCGGATATCGAGCGAGATATCGGCGGCGGCCAGCACGTCGCCATAGCGCTTCGACACGCCCCGGAAGGCGATGATCGGCGCGGCGGCGAGGTCTGCGGCGGAGGCCTGGTACATGGCGAACCGGAAGCGGCGGGACGGGCAGTCTTCGCCAGTTTTCGCCGCGACGCAATGGTCCCGTCTTCTGCCGGTTCCAACTACGCAGAGTTAGAGCGAGGAGCTAAATGGCGTACACCAGGGCAAAGGTCGCTGCGAAAACCGCGCATACGACCAGCGCAAAGGCGAATGGCCGCCTCCTCGGGGAAAGGTCCTCGGCAAGCACCTTGAACTTCTCGGGGTCCCCCCATTTCAGGCGCCGGAACCGATAAACGCTATCGTTTCTCATCGGTCACATCCCGGTAGTCCGTCTCGATCACCGGACCGGTCCGCGGAGGGGCGGGGCGCTGCACAGCATCTCGCTGCGACCTCAGTAGGAACCACGCGACAAGCAGTATCGGTGCCGTGACCAGCCCGATGACGAGCGCGCTGAGCGCAATGGCGCCTACGAGCGCGGCCACTACCACGGCGCCGGCAAGCCCGACCGCAAGAAGGACGATCATTCGCAGGGTGGAAAGGGTTCTGCTTTTCATGCGGCCAATCAATCCACATCGAGACGGTCGATGCAATGAAACGGGTGCCGCACCGTTGCTGGGCTTGACCGTCGCGGGTCTTTGCGCTTGGGGTTGCTTGCCTTCGCCGGAGCAGTGCTCATGCCGCACCAATTCACGCCTGTCGTCGCCGAACTGCCCTCGACTGTTCCCTTTGTGGGGCCGGAGGCGCAGGAGCGGGCCAGGGGGCGTGCGTTCAAGGCGCGCATCGGCGCCAACGAGAGCCCATTCGGACCGTCGCCCAAGGCCATAAAGGCGATGGCGCGGGAGGCGGAGACCGTCTGGAAGTATTGCGATCCGGAGAACCACGACCTCAAGCAAGCGCTTGCTGCTCATCACAAGGTGAAACCGGAGAACGTCACGGTGGGCGAGGGGATCGACGGTCTCTTCGGCTACACCGTGCGGCTGTTCGTCGAGCCCGGTGTCACGGTCGCGACCTCGCTCGGCGCCTATCCGACCTTCAACTTCCATGTGAACGGCTATGGCGGCCGGCTGGTGACGGCTCCCTATCGCGATGACCGCGAGGACTGGGGAGCCGTTCTCGATCTCGCGCGCAAGGAAGGGGCCAAGCTCCTTTTCTTCGCCAACCCCGACAATCCGATGGGCACCTGGTGGGACGCCACGTCCGTGCAGGATCTCATCGACAATGTGCCGGACGGGATGGTCCTTGTCCTCGACGAGGCCTATGGCGAGTTCGCGCCCGCTGGCGCGTTGCCGCCGCTCGATGTCTCCAACCCCCGCGTGCTGCGCTTCCGCACCTTCTCCAAGGCCTACGGCATGGCGGGCGCCCGCATCGGCTACGTCCTGGGCGAGGCCTCGCTCATCAAGGCCTTCGACAAGATCCGCAACCATTTCGGCGTCAACCGGATCGCGCAGGCCGGAGCGCTCGCGGCGCTCGCCGACCGGGACTATCTCGCGAACGTCGTGGAGCAGGTGGGGGCGACGAGGGCTCGCATCGCCGCTATCGCTTCGGCCGTGGGGCTGAAACCGCTCGCGTCCGCCACCAACTTCGTCGCCATCGACTGCGGACGCGACGGCGCCCATGCGCGGCGCGTGCTCCAGGAACTGGTGGCGCGGGACATCTTCGTGCGCATGCCGGGGGTGCAGCCGCTCGACCGCTGCATCCGGGTCAGCGCCGGGCTCCAGGCCGATCTCGCGGCCTTCGAAGAAGCCCTGCCTGAGGCCCTCAAGGCGGCCGAAAGTTGAGCTTCGCCCTGCTGGACAGGGTTCGAGGCATCGGCTAGGGAAAGCCCATGGCAAAAGAAGAACTACTGGAATTCGAGGGCGTCGTGACCGACGTCCTGCCCGACGCGCGCTTCCGCGTGAAGCTCGAGAACGGGCACGAGATCGTCGCCTACACGTCCGGCCGCATGAAGAAGCATCGCATCCGCACGCTGATCGGGGACCGGGTGACGATCGAGATGACGCCCTACGACCTCGACAAGGGCCGCGTGGTGTTCCGCCACAAGGACGAGCGCGCGGTCTCGACCGGCCCTCAGCGCCGGCCCCAGTTCCGCCGCAAGTAGCAGGTGGCGGTCGGCTCCTCCGACAGCATCGTTCTGCAGGCATCCAGGAGCAGGCTCGAGCTTGCGCCGGCTCTGGGCGGCATCGTCACAGGATACCGGGCGGACGGTTTCGACTGGCTGAGGCGGGCGTCACCCGATCCCGCCCTTGCCGGTAAGCCGGCCGGCTTTTCCTGTTTCCCGCTCATTCCCTATTCGGACCAGGTGCGGGACGGGGCAATCACGTTCCGCGGGCGCCGGTACGTCCTTTCCAATGGCATGCCGCTCGCGCGTCACGGGCATTCCTGGCGTGCGCCCTGGAGAGTGATGAACCGGTCGGACAGCAGCCTTGAGATCGAGTACCGGCACAACGCTGGGGACTGGCCTTCGGCCTATGTCGCGCGGCAAGCCTTCTCGCTCGGCGCCCATGGGTTTTCGGTCGGGCTCGAAGTCGAGAATGTGGGGCGGGAGCCAATGCCCTGCGGCATGGGGCTTCATCCTTATTTTCCACGCACACCCGATGTCACCGTCACCGCAAGGGTCGATGGCCTGTGGGAGACGGATGCGGAGCTGTTTCCGGCGCGCCGTATCCGGCCTCCAGCCGACCGCGATCCAGGCCGCGGCTTCCTTCCCGGCCGGGTGAGCATCGACTCTGTCTTCGACGGCTGGGACGGCGAGGCCGTCGTCGAGTGGCCGGTTCTGGGCCGCCGCCTCCGCATGACGGCCTCGGAGCCGATGCGGCATCTCGTGATCTACAGTCCGCCCGGCGCGGACTATTTCTGCGTCGAGCCGGCGAGCAACGGCACGGATGCGTTCAATCGCGCGGAGGAGGGGCTGAAGGACACCGGCATGATCGTGCTCGATCCGGGCCAGAGCGTACGCGGCGTCGTGGATTTCCGCACGGGTTGATCCTGCGGCGCCGTTCGTGCGACACGGGCTCGCAGGGGACAGTTCTTTTCTCGCCGAGGAGGGGCTCAGGCATCGTGCGCGTTCGTCGTCAATTCCCGCACAAGATCAAGGTCGTCCATCACGCCGTCATCCCTTTGAGCGACGGCACGAAGCTCTCGGCCATGATCTGGCTGCCCGAGGACGCGGAAAAGACTCCCGTCCCGGCGATCCTCGAATATCTGCCCTACCGCAAGCGCGACGGGACGACCGTCAGGGACGCCTGGACGCATCCCTATTTCGCCGGACATGGCTATGCCTCGGTGCGCGTCGACATGCGCGGCTCGGGCGATTCCGAGGGGGTGCTGCTCGGGGAGTACCTCAAGCAGGAGCAGGACGACGGCCTGGAGATCCTCAAATGGATCGCCGCTCAGCCCTGGTGCACGGGCGCGATCGGCATGATCGGCATCTCCTGGGGTGGCTTCAACGGGCTCCAGATGGCGGCCCGGCGTCCGAAGGAGCTGAAGGCCGTCATCTCGCTCTGCTCGACCGACGACCGCTACAACGACGACATCCACTTCATGGGCGGCTGCCTCCTGGTCGACAAGCTCGCCTGGGGCTCCACCATGTTCGCCATCAATGCCACGCCCCCCGATCCGGCGCTGGTCGGCGACAAGTGGCGCGATATGTGGATGGGCCGGCTCGAGGGCTCGGGGCTCTGGGTCGAGGAGTGGCACCGGCGTCTCACCCGCGACGATCTCTACAAGCACGGCTCGATCGCCGAGGACTATGGCGCCATAGAGTGCCCGGTCTATCTCGTGGGCGGCTGGGTCGACGGCTACACCAACCCGATCTTCCGCATGCTCGAGAACCTCAAATGCCCCCGAAAGGGGCTGGTCGGGCCCTGGGCGCACCGCTACCCGCATTTCGCAGCGCCCGGCCCCCGCATCGGCTTCCTGCAGGAGTGCCTTCGCTGGTGGGACAAGTGGCTGAAGGGCAAGGAGACCGGCATCATGGAGGAGCCCATGCTGCGGGTCTGGATGCAGGACACTGCCAGGCCTGATCCCCGGCCCGAAGAACGCGCCGGGCGCTGGGTGGCGGAGCCTTCATGGCCTGCGCCCCTGTCGGAGCCGACGGTCTATCCTCTCGGCAACGGACGCCTCGAGCGGCCGGGCACCAAGGTCAAGCTCCGCACGCTGACAATCTCCTCGCCCCAGACGGTCGGCATGGCGGCCGGCAAGTGGTGCCCCTATGGCGTCGATCCGGACCAGCCGGAGGATCAGCGGCAGGAGGCTGGCGGCTCGCTCGTCTTCGACTCCGCGCCGCTCAAGGCGCCGCTCGAGTTCCTCGGCGCGCCGCTGGTCGATCTTGAGATCTCCTCGGACAGACCAACGGCGCTGGTCGCGGTGACACTGTCGGAGGTGCTGCCGGACGGCACGGCAGCGCGGCTCTCCTACGGGCTCCTGAACCTCACGCATCGCAACGGCCATGAGAAGATCGAGCCGCTGGTGCCCGGCGAGGCCCGCAAGGTGCGCGTCAAGCTCAACGACTGCGCGCAGCGGGTTTCAAAGGGCAGCCGCCTCCGCGTGGCGATCTCCACGTCCTATTGGCCGATTACCTGGCCGTCGCCCGAGCCGGTCACGCTTTCGGTCAGCACCGGCGCCAGCACACTCACGCTTCCGGTCAGGCCCAGGCGGCCGGAGGACAAGGCCCTCGCCCGGTTCGAGCCGGCGGAAACCTCTCCGGACCTGGACGCGAGCGAAGTGCGGGCGGGCAGGAAATACGCCCGTGTTGTGCATGATCTTGCGACGGGCACGGTGGTGCAGGAGCGGCTGAACGACGACGGCCTCACGCGCATCAACGCCACGGATTGGATCTACGGATCGAGCGTTCACCGTCGATATGCCATCAAGCCGGGCGATCCGCTTTCGGCCGACATCAAGCTCGCTTGGCGGAAGGAGTTCCGGCGGGAGGGGTTCCAGGTGCGGATCGCAGCGGACACCCAGATGGTCGCGAGGTCCGACCATTTCCTTCTCACCGCCACGCTCGACGCCTTCGAGGGCGAGGCCCGCGTGTTCTCGCGCGAATGGTCGCGCAAGCTGCCGCGCGAGGGAGTGTAAAGCCGGATAGTCCGGTCTGGAGCGGCACTCGTCCTTCGACAAGCTCAGGACGAGGTCACAGTCAGCCCTCATGCTGAGCCTGTCGAAGCATGAGACTTCACAACCTTGACCTGCCGCGAAACGCTGCGCAGGATCGCGATGCAACGAAAAGGTGCTGCACATGAAGATGAGCGGCGAGGAGCTGATCCCGGCCCCGCAACAGAAGGTCTGGGAGGCGCTGAACGACCCGGACGTGCTCAAGCAGTGCATCCCGGGCTGCGAGGAGATCAACAAGACATCCCCGACCGAGTTCGAGGCGCGGGTCGTCGCCAGGGTCGGGCCCGTCAAGGCGACCTTCAACGGCGCGGTCAAGCTGTCGGATATCGACGCCCCGAACGGCTACACCATCAGCGGCGAAGGCAAGGGTGGCGCCGCGGGTTTCGCCAAGGGAGGCGCCAAGGTTCGCCTGACGCCGGAGGGAGATTCCACCCGCCTCGCCTATGACGTCGATGCGCAGGTCGGCGGCAAGCTCGCGCAGATCGGCAGCCGGCTCATCGACTCCACGGCCAAGAAGATGGCCGACGAATTCTTCGGCAGGTTCGCGGAGATCGCGGGCGGCGGCGCGACGGTCGCCGAGGCGAGTGTAGGTGCTGAGACTCCGGCGGCCAAGCCACAGACTACGGGCAAAACCGGCCTGCCGAGCTGGGTCGTTCCGGCGATCATCGCCATTTTGCTGGGCCTCGGCATTTACCTCCTGGGAAGACTATAGGCTTAAGGCTTGTCGATCCGGCACGGGAATCTCAATCCCGGTCGAACAAGGGGATGAGACCATCGTGACACTGCAGGCGCGGCAGATTGAGGCGCGGATCCGAACCTTTGCGCCGGAGCTCATAGCCATCCGCCGGGACCTGCACGCCCATCCGGAACTCGCATTTGAGGAGCGCCGTACCAGCGAATTCCTCGCCTCTGAGCTGGAGCGCTACGGCTATCAGGTCGAGCGCGGCCTCGCCGGCACGGGTGTCGTCGGCACGCTCACGCGCGGCAACGGCCCGCTGACCATCGGCATCAGGGCCGACATGGATGCGCTGCCCATCGCGGAGGCGACTGGGCGCGACTATGCGAGCCGCGCACCCGGCAAGATGCACGCCTGCGGCCATGACGGGCATATGACCATGGTGCTCGGCGCCGCGCGGTGCCTCGCGGAGATGGGGAAGTTCCGCGGCACCGTCCGCATCATCTTCCAGCCGGCGGAAGAGGACATCAGCGGCGCCAAGCGGATGGTGGAGGAGGGGCTGTTCGAGAAGCTTCCCTGCGACGCCGTCTTCGCG
The DNA here is from genome assembly GCA_050181295.1 of Parvibaculaceae bacterium. Classification (GTDB taxonomy): domain Bacteria; phylum Pseudomonadota; class Alphaproteobacteria; order Rhizobiales; family Aestuariivirgaceae; genus JBFXDI01. The sequence goes on from JBFXDI010000003.1 coordinate 43,216, forward strand.
CTCCACAATCTGCCGGGCTTTCCCGCCGGCCAGTTCGCTTTCCGCGACGGCGCCATCATGGCCGCCGCCGATGTCGCTACGCTGACGGTGCATGGACGCGGCGCGCACTGCGCGGAGCCGTGGAAGGCTATCGACCCGATCCTGGTCGGATCCGCCATCGTGCTCCGCCTGCGCCGCGAGGTCGAGAAGGCCGTCGATCCCTCGTCGGGATCGGTCGTCAACATCTGCACCTTCCATGGCGGCACGATCTCGAATGTCATACCGGCCACCTCTGTGATGGAGGCGGCGGTGCGCAGCTTCAACGAGACGGACCGCAACACACTCGAAGCCACCATCCGGCGGGTCTGCCGCGAGGAAGGCGAGCGCTTCGGCGCCAATGTCGAGGTCAACTACGAGCGGGGCTATCCGGCGACCATCAACAGCACGGCCGAGATGCAGTTCGCGCGCGAGACGGCCCTCACCTGCGTGGAGCCTGAGCAGGTGAGGGACCTGGAGCGGCCCTTCGGCCTCGCGGAGGATTTCGCCTACATGCTTCAGCGCCGCCCCGGCTGCTATTTCGGGCTCGGCATCGGCGAGGACCGGCACCCCCTTCACAGCCCGCTTTACGATTTCAACGACGATTGCCTGGTTCCGGGCGCCGTCTACTGGACCAAGCTCGCGCACGATTACCTGGCCGCGGCCTGAGCCCATCTCCGCCTGACGGAATTGCCTTCCGTCGCACTTGTTGCGGCTGCGCGCCGGAGCTATTGACCGGCACCCTGCCGCCAGTGGGAGCAGCCAAATGGGCTCGTCGGATTTCCACCGCATCCAGCGCTTGCCCCCGTACGTCTTCGAGGAGGTGAACCGGCTGAAGGCTCGCGCGCGAGCCAAGGGCGCCGACATCATCGACCTCGGGATGGGCAATCCCGACCTGCCGACGCCCAAGCACATCGTCGACAAGCTGGTCGAGACCTGCACGCGCCCCCGTACCAACCGCTATTCGGCTTCGCGCGGGATACCGGGTCTGAGACGCGCGCAGGCGAAGTACTATGGCGAGCGCTTCGGCGTGAAGCTCGACGCCGATACGGAAGTCGTCGCCACACTTGGCTCAAAGGAGGGCTTCGCCAACATGGCGCAGGCCATCACGGCGCCGGGCGATGTAATCCTCGCGCCCAATCCCACCTATCCGATCCATGCCTTCGGCTTCCTCATGGCGGGAGGCGCGATCCGACAGGTGCCGGCAGCGCCGGACGAAGAGTTTCTGCGGGCGCTGGAGCGCGCCGTGATCCACTCGGTCCCCAAGCCGCTGGCGGTCGTGCTGAACTATCCGGCGAACCCGACCGCCATGGTGGCGGACCGCGCATTCTATGCGGAGGTCGTCGCCTTCGCGCGCCGACACGAGTTCTTCATCCTGTCGGACCTCGCCTATGCGGAAATCTATTTCGGAGGCGAGCCGCCCCCGTCGGTGCTGGAGATCGAGGGCGCGAAGGACATCACCGTCGAGTTCACCTCGCTGTCGAAGACCTATTCCATGCCGGGCTGGCGCATGGGCTTCGCGGTCGGAAGCCAGCGCCTCATCGGCGCCCTTTCGCGCGTGAAGTCCTATCTCGACTACGGCGCCTACACGCCGATCCAGGTCGCGGCCGCCGCGGCGCTCAACGGCCCGCAGGACTGCGTCGGGGAGGCGCGGGCTGTCTACAGGTCCCGCCGCGACGTGCTGGTCGAAGCCTTCGGCAAGGCAGGCTGGCGGATTCCGCCGCCGCCGGCCACCATGTTCGCCTGGGCGCCGGTCCCCGAGCGCTTCCGTGCCGTGGGCTCGCTCGCCTTCTCGAAGATGCTGATCGAGGAGGCCGAGATCGCCGTATCTCCGGGCGTCGGATTCGGCGAGCATGGTGAGGGATATGTGCGCATCGCGCTGGTCGAGAACGAGCAGCGCATCCGTCAGGCGGCGCGCAATCTGCGCCGCTTCCTGGAGCAGGAGCCCATCGCCAAATCGTTGTAATTGCGGTGCTTTCACTTGCTACGGTGCGCAGGAGGAGAGCTACAAGGCTCTAGACGCCGTGCCGCCGCCGATGCAGTATGACCGGCGCGATCCAAAGGGCGGGATCAGTTCAATCGGAGGGAATCCATGCGGTTCAATCTGTTCCGGCCTGTCCGGACCCTTGTCGTCGCGGCCCTCATCGCACTTCCCTTCGGCGCAGCATCGGCTCAGGACGCGCGCACCCTCGTCCTTCAGGAGAATGCCGACTATTACGGCTTCGACTACGAGACCGTGCGGGACGTGACACCGGACGAGTGCAAGACCTTCTGTCTCAAGGCCACGGGCTGTAAGGCCTTCACCCATTCGAGCGCCACCAAGGCCTGCTACCTCAAGTCCGACTACGGCGCGGTCAAGCGTGCCGAAGGCGCGCTGACGGGGCGCGTGGACATCGAGACCACGCCCTCGGGCGCGCTCGACAAGGCGCAGCCTGCCTCCTTCCTCTCCGCGAGCCTCACGTCGGAGGCGGCCCGCTACAGATCGAGCCTGATCGCCGATGCCGAGGAGGAGACGCAAGGCGTCAACGCGCTCACCGACGAGGCGGCCGCGGCGCTTGTGAGCGGCGATGCCCGCTCGGCCATGAACGGCTTTGCCTCGGCGGTCGGGCTTTCACCCGACGAGGCGCGACTCTGGACCGGGCTCGCGCGCGCCGTCCTGGCCGTCAAGCCCGACGGCGACGAACAGTACCAGTTGCCGGAAACCGCATCTTCCGCCGCGCAGAACGCCTATCTCGCGAGCCGCACCACCGCCTCGCGCGCCGAAGCACTGGAGGTGCTGGCGCAGGCGCTGGAGAAGCGCGAGATGTTCCGCCCGGCGCTTGAGGCCTACAAGGCGAGCCTCGCCTTCCGCGACTCCGCGCCCGTGCGGGCGGCCTTCGAGACATTGCGCGCCTCGAAGGGATTCCGCGTCATCGACAACACGGTCGACGCGGACAGCCAGACGCCGCGCATCTGCGTGCAGTTCTCCGAGGATCTGGTCAAGTCCGGCACCGATTACGGGCAGTTCCTGACGGTCAACGAGCAGCCTGCGGCCAGCGTCAACGTCACCGGCAAGCAGCTTTGCGTCGGCGGCCTCTCGCATGGCGACCGCTACCGCATCGCGCTGAGGGCCGGGCTGCCGGCTGCCATCGGCGAGGTGCTGGAGGCGCCCGTCTCCCTCAGCCTCTATATCCGCGACCGCAATCCGGCCGCCCGCTTCACGGGCGACAACTTCGTGCTTCCCGCCAAGGGCAAGAAGGGCATTCCCGTCGTCACCATCAACACGACGGAGGTGGCGCTCACGCTCTATCGCGTGGGCGACCGGGGGCTCGCGCGGCTGACGACCGACAACACGTTCCTGCGTCAGCTCGATACCTGGGATGCGGAACGCATCGACACCGATCTCGGAGAAAAGATCTGGGAAGGCGCGCTCGAGGTCAAAAACGAGCTAAACAAGGAAGTGACCACGAGCTTCCCGCTGGAGCAGGCGCTGCCGGACCGCAAGCCCGGCGTCTATGTGCTCGTCGGCACGCCCAAGGGCGACAAGGCGGAAAGCTGGCAGTCCAAGGCGACCCAGTGGTTCGTCGTCTCCGACATCGGGCTCCTGACGGCTAAGGGCACCGATGGGCTTGCCGTGTTCACCCGCTCGCTCGCATCGGCCGGCGCGCTCGAAGGCATCGAGCTGCAGCTTGTCGCCCGCTCCAACGAGGTGCTCGGCACGGCCGTGACCGACGGGCAGGGCTTCGCGCGCTTCGAGCCGGGCCGCGTGCGCGGCACCGGCGCCATGGCGCCGGCGCTTCTCATGGCGAGGTCGAAGGACGGCGATTTCGTGTTCCTCAACCTCGATCGCGCGAGCTTCGACCTGACCGACCGCGGCGTCGCGGGACGGCCGGCGCCGGGACCGCTCGACCTCTTCCTCTATACGGAGCGCGGCATCTACCGCGCCGGCGAAACGGTGCATGTCGCGAGCCTTCTGCGCGACGACAGCGCGAAGGCCGTCGTGGGCATGCCGCTCACCTTCATCTTCGAGCGGCCGGACGGCAAGGAAGACCGTCGGGTGGTGAGCACCGACCGGGGACTCGGCGCCCACTGGGTCGCCTATGGCCTCGAGCCCAACGCGATGCGCGGCACTTGGCGGGTGAAGGCTCATACCGATCCCAAGGAAGCGGCAATCGCCGAGCAGAAGTTCCTGGTCGAGGATTTCGTGCCCGACCGGATTGAGTTCGATCTCGCGACCGAAGCGAAGTCGCTGATCCCGGGCGAGCCGCAATCCTTCAACGTCGACGGACGCTTCCTCTACGGCGCCAAGGCCTCCGACCTCAACATCGAGGGCGAGGTGGCCGTCACGCGCGCGCATGACCTCGAGGCTTACAAGGATTATGTCTTCGGACTTGAGGACGAGACGGCGCCACCTGTCCGGCAGGCGCTCGAGGATCTGCCGAAGACGGACGAGAACGGCCTCGCCAAGTTCGACGTTGCGCTGCAGGAGTTGCCGGAAGGCACGGGGCCGGCGAAGGCCACGGTCACGGTGCGGCTGCGCGAGGGAGGAGGGCGCGCTGTCGAGCGCGCAATCACGCTTCCCGTCCAGTCGGGCCGCGAACTCATCGGCATCAAGCCAGCCTTCCAGGGCCGCGAGGTGAAAGAAGGCTCGGACGCGGCCTTCGAGATCATCGCGGTCGCGCCCGACGGATCGCGTCAGGCGCTCAAGGATCTTTCCTGGACCCTGGTACGCATCGAGCGGAACTACCAGTGGTATCGCAGCGGCAATTCCTGGAACTACGAGCCCGTGACCTATACGACGCAGGTCGCCAACGGGAAGGTCGACGTCGCGGCCGATGCGCCCGCCAAGGTGCAGGCGCGGGTGGACTGGGGGCGCTACAGGCTCGATGTCGAGAGCGCGGAGGCGGAGGGCCCAGCGTCCAGCATCGAGTTCACCGCCGGCTGGTATGTCGAGGCGAAATCGACCGAGACGCCGGACGGGCTGGAGATCGCGCTCGACAAGGCGACGTATCGCGCGGGAGAGGTGGCGAAGCTTTCGATCGCGCCGCGCTTCGCGGGTGAGGCCCTGATCGCCATCGGAGCCGACCGGCTCACCACCACCCGCACCGTCAGCGTGCCCAAGGAAGGCACCATCGTCGAACTGCCGGTGAGCGACGCGCTGGGCGCGGGAGCCTACGTGACCGTGACGCTGGTGCGGCCGGGGCAGGGGCCCGAGACGCACATGCCGGCGCGCGCCATCGGCGTCAAATGGCTCGCCATCGAGCCGGGCGAGCGCCGGCTGGCCGTGAAGCTCGACGCGCCCCAGCAGGCAAAGCCCCGCGAAAGCCTGAGCATCCCCGTTTCCATCGACGGGCTCAAGGCCGGCGAGAAAGCCTATGTGATGGTGGCGGCGGTCGACGTCGGCATCCTCAATCTCACACGTTACGAGCCGCCGGCGCCGGACGTCTGGTACTACGGCCAGCGGCAGATGGGGCTGGAGCTCCGCGACTTCTACGGCCAACTCATCGACGGCAGCCTCGGCGCCGAAGGAAGGCTCCGCACCGGCGGCGACGAGAGCGCGCTCGGCCCACAGGGAAGTCCACCGACCGAACCGCTGCTTGCCTTCTTCTCTGGGCCCGTGGAGGTCGACGCGGCCGGCAAGGCGACCGTCAGGTTCGACCTGCCGCAGTTCAACGGCACCGCGCGCGTGATGGCGGTCGCCTGGGCCGAGAACGGCGTCGGCCACAGCTCGACCGACGTCATCATCCGCGATCCCATCGTGGTGACCGCCAGCATTCCGCGCTTCCTTGCTCCAAGCGACGAAGCGACCATGCGGCTCGAGATCGCCAACACCGATGCGCCGGACGGCGACTATCAGGTGACGGTGGAAACGAGTGGCGAGGTGGCCTCCGGCCTGCTGCTCGGCGGCCAGGCGGTCAAGCTCGAAAAAGCCAAGCGCGCCAGCGTGGACGTGCCGCTGCTCGGCCGCTTCGAGGGCGACGGCACCGTGACGGTGCGTGTGGCCCAGGCAAGCGGCCCAGGCGTCGAGAAGGTGCTCGCCATCAAAGTGCGCTCGCCGGACCAGCCGGTGACGGAGCGAACCGTGCTCACGCTCAAGCCCGACGGCTCGATCAACCTCGAGGCGGGGCTGCTTTCGAGCCTCAAGCCTGAATCCGCGCAAGTGACGGCCAGCGTCTCCCGCACGGGCGGACTCGACGTGCCCTCGCTGCTCGCGGCGCTCGACCGCTACCCTTACGGCTGCGCCGAGCAGACGACGAGCCGCGCGCTGCCGCTGCTCTATGTGAGCGAGCTGGCGGCCCAGACAGGCGAGGCGGAGGACAAGACCGTGCGCGAGCGGGTCCAGGCCGGCATCGACCGGGTCCTCGGCTACCAGTCCGCGAGCGGCAGCTTCGGGCTGTGGTCTCCGGGATCCGGCGACCTGTGGCTCGACGCCTATGTGACGGACTTCCTGACCCGAGCGAGGGAACTCAACTACAAGGTTCCCGACCTCGCGCTGACGCAGGCGCTCGACAACCTGCAGAACGCGATCTCCTACGACGTGGACCTCAAGGCCAAGGGGGCGGAGATCGCCTATGCCCTCTACGTGCTCGCCCGCAACCGGCGGGCTCCGGTGGGGGATCTGCGCTACTATGTCGACACCCGGCTGGACGAGTTCGCCTCGCCACTGGCGAAAGCGCAGCTCGGCGCGGCGCTCGGCCTCTTCGGCGAGAAGGCGAGGGCCGACACCGCCTTCTCCGGCGCCTTCACAACGCTGGTCTCGGGCGGCGACAATCTCAACCGTGCGGACTATGGCACGCGCTTGAGAGACGGTGCCGCGGCGCTGGCGCTTGCCGCCGAGACGCGGCCTTCGCCCCAGTCGCTGCCCGAGCTCGTGACGCTGGTGAACGGCGCCTACCGCACCCAGCGCTACACGAGCACGCAGGAGAACGCCTGGCTGCTTCTCGCGGCCCGGGCGCTGAAATCCACGGGCGCGGAGATCAAGCTCGAGGTCAACGGCGCGCCGCAGACGGGCAACCTCATCGTCAAGAGCGATCCGGTAGCGCTGCGTGAGACGCCGATCTCGATCGTCAACCGGTCGGGCGAGGACGTGCAGGCCATCATCACGCTGGACGGCGTGCCGAAGACCCCGTTGCCCGCGGGCGGCGAAGGCTTCTCGATCGAGCGCAGCTACTACACCCTCGACGGCGAGGAGGCCGATCTCGCGCAGGCGGCGCAGAACGAGCGCTATCTGGTGGTGCTCAAGGTGAACGAAACCAATGCCTGGCCGTCGCGCGTGCTGGTGGAGGACCTGCTGCCGGCGGGCTTCGAGATCGACAACCCACGTCTCGTGGCGAGCGCTGATCTCTCGGCCTTCGACTGGCTGCCGGAGACCAACGACATCGCGCATACCGAGTTCCGGGACGACCGCTTCGTCGCGGCGCTCGACCGAACCGGAAGCGAGGCGCGCGACATCACGCTCGCCTATGTGGTGCGTGCGGTGACGCCCGGGCGCTTCGCGCATCCGGCGGCGCGGGTGGAGGACATGTACCGCCCGCATCTCCAGGCCCGGACCGACACCGGAACGCTGACCATCGGCGCGCCGAAGCCTTGAGGCTTCGACGCTGGACGAGAAAAGAATGTCGGAACGTGACGATATCGGAGGGGCGGCGCCTCGCCGCCCCGGTGCGCGAGGGCGCGCACCCTCCAGAACAGGGACGACTCCGCGCTGGATCTTCGCTCCGTTCCTTGCGGCGGTGCTGCTCATCGCGGTGGCGGCCGGCACGCGCGAGCTGGACCGGGCCTACCCGCCGCCGCTCGCCAACGCCGCGCCTGTGTCGGTGGAGGTGCGCGACCGGAACGGTGAGCTTCTTCGCGCCTTCGCCACGCCCGCCGGCCGCTGGCGGCTCAACGCGGATCTCGACCAGATCGACCCGCGCTTCGTCCGCATGCTGATCGCCTACGAGGACCGCCGCTTCTGGAACCATCACGGGATCGATCCGCTCGCCATGCTGCGCGCGGCGGGGCAGCTCCTGCGCCATGGCCGCATCGTCTCGGGCGGATCGACCATCACCATGCAGGTCGCGCGGCTGCTGGAAGGCCCCGCGCCACGCTCCTTCGGCGGCAAGTTCGCCCAGATGCTGCGCGCGCTCCAGATCGAGGCCCGGCTCTCCAAGCGGCAGATCCTGGAGCTCTATCTGACGCTCGCGCCCTATGGCGGCAACCTGGAAGGCGTGGTTGCCGCCTCGCACGCCTGGCTCGGCAAGTCGCCCCGACAGCTTTCTCCCTCCGAAGCGGCGCTTCTCGTCTCGCTACCGCAGACGCCCGAGCGCCGGCGGCCCGACCGCAATCCGGACGTCGCGCACAAGGCCCGGGATCGCGTCTTCGAGCGCATGGTTTATCTCGGCGTGCTGGACGCCCGCGAGATCGCCGCCGCGCGGCTCGAGCGGCTGGAGCCGCGCCGTCGCGACCTGCCGGCCTCGGCGGCGCATCTGGCGCTCGACGTCGTTCGTCTCAAGCCCGAGGCGAGGCCCCAGCGGCTCACCATCGACCGGCAGCTTCAGGAGAAGCTCGAGGCCCTGGCTGCGGAACGCGGGAAAAACCTGCCGGACCGGCTCTCGCTCGCCATGCTGCTCGCCGACCACCACACGGGCGACATCCTCGCCTCCGTCGGCTCGCCGTCGGTGTTCGACGCCGGCCGCTGGGGTGAGATCGACATGACGAAGGCGCGCCGCTCGCCCGGCTCGACGCTCAAGCCCTTCATCTACGGCCTTGCCTTCGAGCAGGGGCTGGTGCTGCCCGAGACGCAGATCGAGGACACGCCGCAGGATTTCTCCGGCTACAGGCCGACGAATTTCGATCTCACCTACCAGGGAACCGTGACCATCCGTCAGGCGCTGCAGCTTTCGCTCAACGTGCCGGCGGTGGCGCTGCTCGAGGCGGTGGGACCGCAGCGGCTCCTTTCCCGGTTCGACCGCGCAGGTGTGGCCGCCGAAATGCCGAAGGAGGGCACGCCAGGGCTCGCCATCGGCCTCGGCGGGCTGGGCTTGAGCCTCCGCGACCTCGTGGGGCTCTACACGGCGCTGCCGCGCCTGGGAGAAGCGGTTCCGCTCTCGGACGGCATCGCGCGCACGACCTCGGAGCAGTCCGGAGCAGTGCTGCCGGAAATTCCCACCTGGTACGTCAACGACATCCTGCTCGGGACCCCGCCGCCCGACGGCGCGCGCCGAAGCGGCATCGCCTACAAGACGGGCACCTCCTATGGCTACCGCGATTCCTGGGCCATCGGCTATGACGGGCGCTACGTGCTCGGCGTCTGGGTCGGGAGGCCGGACGGCACCGCGGTTCCGGGACTGACGGGGCGGTCGCACGCCGCGCCTCTTCTGTTCGAGGCGTTCGCGCGGCTTCCCGGCAGGATTGCGCCCTTGCCCAAGGCGCCGGCCGGAGCGCTGCGGCTCCGGACGGCTGAGCTGCCGGCGGCGCTCCGGCGCTTCACGCCGCCGCGCCGTCTGGTGGCGGTGCGCAACGAGACACGGCCGCCCATGATCGTGCATCCGCCGCAGGGCGCCCGCATCGCGCTGGGCGAGGAGGAGGGAGCGCTTTCGCCGCTCGTGCTCAAGATCCAGGGCGGCCGCGCGCCCTATCGCTGGCTCGCCAACGGCCGGCCGTTCCCGGCGCTCGAACGGCGGCGCGAGACGCGCTGGCTGCCCGACGAGGCGGGCGCCTCGACGCTCACCGTCATCGATGCGGAAGGGCGTGCCGCGACGGTCACCGTCTACATCCAGTAGGCGCTGCGCAGCGCGCTCCGGGCGCGGCCAAGCTTAAAGAATCGAAGGCCATTTTGTTAAACTCTCCCTTAACCTTGCTGATTCATTGTCTTGAGCCGAAGCTAAGTTCGTGGAGTCCGGTTCATGACCAAGTTCGTCAGCCCCTGCGTACGGCACAGCCTGCGTTTCGCGCTACTCGCCGGCTTCGCGCTCGGCCTCTCCGCCTGTTCTACCTCCTTCGACCGGTTCTCCGACTATCCGGACGTGAACACGTCCTCGCTGCCGGACAACGAGTCGTCCGACAACCAGGTGCAGTCGCGGCCGATCGAGCGCGCCTCGATCGAGCCGAACAAGCCGTCGTGGCAGAACGGCTACCAGCGCCAGAACGGCTACCAGCAGAACAGCTATCAGCAGAACAACAACCAGCAGGGCTACCAGAACCGGAGCGCGATGCGCGAGGGCGGCACGATCGTCGTGCAGCCGGGCCAGACACTCTATTCGATCGCGCGTGCCAACAACATCAGCCCCAACGAGCTGGCGTCGATGAACCAGCTTCCGCCGCCCTACGCCCTGAGCCCCGGCATGCGGCTCAGGGTGCCCAATCCCGATGCCACTGCGCAGGCCCACCAGCCGCAGCGCGTGCAGGCGGCCAACGCGCCCGTGCCGTCGCGCGATTTCGGTCAGTCCGGCACGCACACCGTACGGTCGGGTGAGACCCTCTTCGCGGTCGGCCGCACCTACAACATGAACCCCTACACCATCGCTGAATACAACCAGCTGTCGAAACCCTACGCGCTGAGCGCGGGCCAGCGGCTTCGCATTCCGGGCCAGGCAAGCGCGCAGAACGCGATGCAAGCGCCGCAAGCCCAGCAGGCGCAGCAGAACACGCTGCAGCTTCCCGCCCAGCAGCAGGCCGCTGCACAGCAGGAAGTCGTCCAGCCGCCCGTGCAGCAGCAGGCGCCGCGGCAGCAGCAGGCGGCGGTCGAGGAGCAGGCCGCGAGCACATTCCGCTGGCCGGTCAAGGGCCGCATCATCTCGAGCTACGGGCAGAAGCCCAACGGATTGCGGAATGAAGGCATCAACATTTCCGTTCCGGAAGGCACCAGCATCCGCGCTTCCGAGTCCGGCGTCGTCGCCTATGCCGGCAACGAGCTGAAAGGTTACGGCAATCTTGTCCTCATCCGCCACGAGGGCGGCTGGGTGACAGCCTACGCCCACGCAAAGGACATCCTGGTGAAGCGCGGCGACACCGTGAAGCGGGGCGACGTGATCGCGCGGGCCGGCCAGACCGGCTCGGTCACCAGCCCGCAGCTCCACTTCGAGCTTCGCAAGGGCGCGACTGCCGTCGACCCGATGCGGCACATGGGTTCGGACCAGGCGATGAACTGAGCCTGGTCGACCGAGGAACAATCGAAGGAATGGCCGGCTCTCCGCGACCCGGCCATTCTCTTTTCGTCCGAAGCCTGATAAGCCGGCCTCCGCGACAATTCAGAATTGGCGGGGATAGACATGATCACGGTCTGGGGCAGGCGCTCCTCCATCAATGTGCAGAAGGTGCTCTGGGCGCTTGGCGAGGCGGGCGTCAAGTTCGAGCGCGAGACGGTCGGCGGATCCTTCGGCGGCAACGACACGAAGGAGTACAAGAAGCTCAACCCCATGGGGCTCATCCCCGTCGTCAAGGACGGCACGCTGGTGCTGTTCGAGTCGAACGCCATCCTGCGCTACGCGGCGCGCCGTTACGGGCGCGGCACGCTCCTGCCGCGGGGCTACCGGGCACTCGGGCTTGCGGAGCGCTGGGTCGAGTGGACCCAGAGCACCATCGCCCCGCCCGTCGGGACCGTGTTCTGGAACAAGGTGCGGGTGGCGCCCGAGGAGAGCGACGCCAAGGCGATCGCACAGGCAGCCAAGCAGGCGGCCGCCGCATGGCGCATCGCCAACAAGCTCCTCGGCAAGAAGCCGTTCGTCACGGGGCGGCACTTCACCTATGGCGATATTCCGCTCGGCGCCTTCTACTGGCGTTACCGCAACCTCGAGGTGGACCGGCCCGCGCTGCCGAACCTCGAGCGCTGGTTCGAGCAGCTCGAGGAGCGCAAGGCCTTCCGCGACTGGGTGAAGGTGCCGATCGGCCGCAATCTCAAGGAATGGAATGCCAACGAGAAGAAGCTGAAGTAGCTTCGCTCTCTCGGTTGCACTGCACAGGCGTCATTGGCCGGGCTTGACCCGGCCATCTTCTTTTTCGAGCTGACAGAGGATGCCCGGCTCGGAGGCCGGGCATGACGGGGTGTGGCCGGCTAAGAAAACTCCATCCTGACGCCGAGCCGTCCGGCGAGGTCCTGGATGTACTGCCACGCGACGCGGCCGGAACGGCTGCCGCGCGTGGTCGACCATTCGATCGCTTCGCGCTTCAATTGTTCCTCGCCCACACCGAGCTTCAGGGCTTCCGCGTAGCCCCGGATCATGTCGAGGAACTCGTCCTGCGAGCAGTTGTGGAAGCCGAGCCACAGGCCGAAGCGGTCCGAAAGCGAGACCTTCTCCTGCACGGCGTCCGAGGGATTGATGGCGGTCGAGCGCTCGTTCTCCATCATCTCGCGCGGCAGCAGATGGCGTCGGTTCGAGGTGGCGTAGAAGACCATGTTGTCCGGTCGGCCTTCGATGCCGCCGTCCAGCGCGGCTTTCAGCGACTTGTAGGTCGTATCCTCGGCGTCGAAGGAGAGGTCGTCGCAGAAGACGATGAAGCGGTGGCCGGGCGCGCGCCTCACGAGGCCCATGAGCTCGGGCAGCGTCTCGATGTCCTCGCGGTGGATCTCCACGAGCTTCAGCTTGCCGCCGGCACGCGTGTTGACGTCGGCATGGGCGGCCTTGACGAGCGAGCTCTTGCCCATGCCGCGCGCACCCCAGAGGAGGGCGTTGTTGGCCGGCAGGCCGTTCGCGAAGCGCTCCGTGTTGTCGATCAGGATGTCGCGCACCCGGTCGATGCCCTTGAGCAGGCCGAGCGACACCCTGTTCACGCGGAGCACGGGCTCGGGACCCTTGGCGGGGTGCCAGACGAAGGCGTCGGCAGCATCCGGATCGAAGGCGCGCGGGGCAGGCGGGGCCAGGCGTTCCAGCGCCGACGCCATGCGTTCCAGAAGCGCCGAGAGATCGAGTTCGCTGCTCATGGCCGGACTTGAGCCCAGCGGGATTCGAAGCGCAAGCCAAGACCTATGCCGGCACGGCATTCCTGCGCCGTTTCTGCCGGAGGGCGTTCCTCGTTCGCCAGCGGGCGCGACCGGCTCAGGATGCGGCCCTCATACCGGCGAGCGGCTCGGGTCGCTGGAGCTCGTCATGCTCCAGCCAGGCGGCGAAATCCGCCTTGGCGCGCGCCGTATAGGCCATCTTCCTCGCCACCTGCTTGAGCTTGCCGCTCGGCCGCTTGCCGTCGGGGCCGGGCGGCACCGTCACAGGCGGCAAGAGCCCGAAGTTGATGTTCATGGGCTGGAACGATGATGACACGCCGTCGGTGGCAGGAATGTGCCCGCCTGTTATGTGGTTGAGGAGCGCGCCATGCGCGGTGGTTGCGGGTGGTGGCAGGAATGTCTCGTCCGCAATGTCTGCCGCCGCCATGCGTCCGGCAAGCAATCCCATGGCGGCACTTTCAACATAGCCTTCGACGCCCGTGATCTGGCCTGCGAAGCGCAACCGCGGGTCGGCCTTCAGACGCAGCATGCCGTCGAGCAGCGCCGGACTGTTCAGGAAGGTGTTGCGGTGAAGGCCGCCCAGACGCGCGAACTCGGCCTTCTCGAGGCCTGGGATGGACCGGAAGATCTCGGCCTGGGCCGCGTGCTTCAGCTTCGTCTGGAAGCCCACCATGTTGTAGAGCGTGCCAAGCGCGTTGTCCTGCCTGAGCTGCACCACGGCGTAGGGCTTGACCTGCGGGTCGCGCGGGTTGGTGAGGCCGCGCGGCTTCATCGGCCCGTGGCGCAGCGTTTCGGACCCACGCTCCGCCATCACCTCGATCGGCAGGCAGCCATCGAAATAGGGCGTCGACTTCTCCCATTCGTGGAAGTCGGTCTTCTCGCCGGCGAGCAGCGCAGCAATGAATGCTTCATACTGTGCCCGGTCGAGAGGGCAGTTGATGTAGTCGGCGCCCGTGCCGCCGGGGCCTGCCTTGTCGTAGCGGGACTGGTACCAGGCGACGGAGAAGTCGATCGAGGTCCGGTAGACAATGGGGGCGATGGCGTCGAAGAAGGCGAGGCCTTCCTCGCCGGTCAGCTTGCGAAGCGCGTCGCTGAGGGCGGGCGAGGTGAGGGGCCCCGTGGCGATGATGACGTTTCCCCAGGCAGGATCGGGCAGGCCCTCGACCTCGCCGCGCGCCACCTCGATCAGGGGATGTGCGGCGACGGCGCGCGTGATCTCGTCCGAGAAGCCGTCACGGTCCACCGCGAGCGCTCCGCCCGCGGGCAGTTTGTGGCGATCGGCGGCGGCGATGATCAGCGACCCCGCTTGCCGCATCTCCCAGTGGAGCAGCCCCACCGCGTTGGTGTCGGAATCGTCCGCCCGGAACGAGTTGGAGCAGACGAGCTCGGCCAGACCTTCGGTCTTGTGGGCATCGGTCATGCGAGTGGGCCGCATCTCGTGCAGCACCACCCGGCAGCCGCGGGAGGCCGCCTGCCAGGCGGCCTCGCAGCCGGCGAGACCGCCACCTATGACATGGATAGAAGAGGCATGCGTCATGGCATCGCAATAGCCCCTCGGGGTCCGGAATTCCATCCTTCTTGCGCTGTTCTTTGTCATATCCCGGAGCTAAGGTGCCGCCGCCGAAACGCAGAACGGAAAGCGTCAAATGCTGCGTATCTACAGCTCATCGGGCGGAACCCTGAAAAGCGTCGACTGGAACGACGGCGTGCCGATCGGCCCGGATGTGCTGTGGATCGATCTCCTGGAGCCGACGGGGGAAGAGGAAAAGCGCGTCGAGGCGGCGCTCGGCATCGACATCCCGGTGCGCGAGAAGCTCGCCGAGATCGAAGTTTCCAGCCGGCTCTATGTGCAGAACGACGCCCGGTTCATGACGGCGACCCTCATCACGCGAGCTGACAACGACAAGCCCGAATCCGATCCCGTCACCTTCATCCTGACCGGCAACCGGCTGGTCACGGTCCGCTACTGCGAGCCGCGCGCCTTCGACATCTTCTGCAAGCGGGCCGCCTTCTCGGGGACCACATGCCCAAAGTCGGGCGAGCAGGTGCTGATCGGGCTGCTGGAGGCGGTCGTGGACCGCGCGGCCGACCATCTCGAGCGCGTGGGAACCATCGTCACCGCCACCTCGCAGGAGGTCTTCGACGAGGCGCATATCCGCGAGCCGGCCCGCGACTACAAAGGGCTCCTCGCCCGCATTGGCGCGGAGGGCGACTTCACGTCGAACGTGCGGGAGAGCCTCGTCTCCTTGGGGCGTCTTGTGGCTTTCCTCAACGCCCTTGCGGAGCCCGTCAAGGGCAAGAGCGAGCAGCGTTCCCGCTCGGCGCACATCAAGACGCTGCAGCGCGACCTCCAGTCGCTCACCGATCATGCGAGTTTCCTGTCGGACAAGATCAGCTTCCTGCTCGAAGCGACGCTCGGCCTCGTGACGCTCGAACAGAACAACATCATCAAGGTGTTCTCGGTGGCGGCGGGCATCTTCCTGCCGCCCACGCTCATCGCCTCGATCTACGGCATGAACTTCCAGATCATGCCGGAGCTTGGATGGACGCTCGGCTATCCCTTTGCCATCGTGCTCATGGTCGCCTCGGCGGTCGTCCCCTGCATCTACTTCCGCCGCAAGGGCTGGCTGTAAGGCATCCACATCCTTGTCATGCCCGCACTCGTTGCGGGCATCCATGAACAACGCTCTGGCAGAATCTGCCTCGGTGGTGTGCATGGGTTGCCGGGACAAGCCCGGCAATGACAATGATAGTGCAGACTTCAGCTCGGCTGCTTGGCCTCCTCGAGCAGCCAGGAGTGGAAGAGCTTGGCGGCGTGCGTCATCTGCGCCTCGCGCGGGCGGATGAGATAGAAGGCGCGCTCGGAGGTGAGCGTCTCCGGGATCGGGCGCACGAGATCGCCCTGCGCGATGAAGTCCTCCGCCAGACGTCTTCCGCAAAGGGCGAAGCCTTCGCCGCGAAGCGCCGACTGGATCAGCACCAGGTAACTGTCGAAGACGAGGCTCCGCTGCGTCGGCTCGCCCTCGACCCTATGCGTCTGGAAGAAGCTCTCCCAGGTCACCCAGTTGCGGTCGAACTTGGAGAGATGCAGGAGCGTTTCACTTAGGAGGTCGGCCGGCGAGCGGATCGTCCTGTCGCCGAGATATTTCGGCGCGCAGACCGGCCACAGTTCGTCGTCGAAGAGCCGTTCGGATTCGACCCCAGGCCACTCGCCGACGCCATAGCGGACCGCCAGATCGATGCCGGCCGCTGCAAGGTCATAGACCGGGGAGGCGGCCATCAGGCGAAGCTCGATCTCTGGATGGGCGGCGCGGAATTTTGCGATGCGCGCCATGAGCCAGTAGGAGGCGAAGGCGACCGAGGTCGCGACCGTGAGCTCGCCCGGGCCCCTCAGGCGCCGGATGTCGGCCGCCACGTTGGCGATGTGCTCGAGTCCCATGGAGACCGCCCGGTGCAGCCGCTCGCCCTCCCGCGTGAGCTTGAGGCCGCGCGCCTGGCGCTGGAATAGCGTGGTTCCGAGATGATCCTCGAGAAGCTGGATCTGGCGGCTCACCGCGGACTGGGTGACGGACAGCTCATCCGCCGCGCGGGTGAAGTTCATGTGGCGGGCTGCTGCCTCGAACACGACCAGGCTGTTGGTCGGGGGCAGCGTGCGTCGCAGGGCGATGACCATGTGCCGTCCTCATGCGGGTAACGCGGAGCCAGGCAAAATGCCCAGGAATTCAGGCTCTCGCTCCCAGGGGCCAGAGTTCAGCCTATATTGAATTGTAATGGCTGGGGCGCAAGTGCGATCAGAGGGCGCCGGCCTTCAGCCTCTTGGCCATGTCGAGCGCGAAATAGGTGAGGATCCCGTCGGCGCCGGCCCGCTTGAAGGCCATGAGACTCTCCGGGATGACCCGGTCGCCATCCAGCCAACCGCGCTCCACGGCGCCCATCACCATCGCGTACTCGCCCGACACCTGATAGGCGAAGGTCGGCAGGCCAAAAGCCTCCTTGATGCGCCAGAGGATGTCGAGATAGGGCAGGCCGGGCTTCACCATCAGCATGTCCGCGCCTTCTTCCACATCGAGCGCCGCCTCGCGCAACGCCTCGTCGCCATTGGCGGGGTCCATCTGGTAGGTGCGCTTGTCGCCGGTGAGAGTCTTGGCCGAGCCGATAGCGTCCCTGAACGGTCCATAGAAGCCCGAGGCATACTTGGCGCTGTAGGCCATGATCTGAACGCTCTTGAAGCCGTTCGTCTCAAGGGCATGGCGGATGACGCCGACGCGGCCGTCCATCATGTCGGAGGGCGCGATGATGTCGCATCCGGCCTCGGCCTGCACCAGCGTCTGGCGCACCAGCGCCTGCAGCGTCTCGTCGTTGAGGATGACATCGTCTTCCAGAAGGCCGTCATGGCCATGGCTCGTATAGGGGTCGAGCGCCACGTCGCAGAGGATGCCGATCTCGGGCACCGCCTCCTTGATGGCGCGCACCGTCTTGCAGACGAGGCTCTGCGCGTTCCAGGCCTCGCGGCCGTCATCGGTGCGAAGCTCGGCCGGCGTGTTCGGAAAGATGGCGATGACAGGGATGCCAAGGCTCGCGGCCTCCTCCGCCGCCTTGACCGCGAGGTCTGGGGAAAGCCGTTCGACGCCCGGCATGGACGGCACCGGCTGGCGGCGCTTGCGGCCCTCGATGACGAAAATCGGCCAGATCAGGTCGCCGGCCGCCAGCGTGTTCTCGCGCACGAGACGGCGCGACCAGTCGGCCTTGCGATTGCGCCGCATGCGCACCGCCGGAAAGCCCGGAGCGGCGCTCTCAGGCGCTTCAGGAGCCTTCTTGTGGAGGAGGCGCAAGGCTGCCTCCGCGGTTCTGCTTCTGGCCATGTTCGTCACTCCTATCGGCAGAACTTGTAATAGCCGCCGCGCCCGAGGTCGATGTGGAAATGGTTCTCGTGCAGGGCGTTGGCGCGGGGACCAAGGACGGTCGAGAAGGACTCGCAGGCCCCCGAATGGATGGTCTTCAGGAAGCTCGCGCGGTCGTTGAGGCCGAAGAACGAGCCGAGCGTGCTCCAGTCGCCCTCGACCGTGATGGACCGGCCGGAGGCGAGCACGAAGGCCGAAATGTCGAGCGCGTTGCCGAAGGAATGCTCGCTGATGCGGCCGCGGCCGGAGTTGTTGCGGCGCCGGCAGGCGTAGGAGGAGGCGTTGCGGATCGCGACCACGGGCTCTTCGAAGTACTTGCGCGCGGCCGGCTGGACGACATCGGTCATCCATTTGTAGACGGCGAGCGCCATCGGGCAGTTGAGGGTGGCGGACGGCTTGATATCCACGGCGCCGAAGGCCGCGACCTTGACCGGGGCGGCGATGCCGCAGCCCTCCGGTCCGCCCATGGCGCCTTCTTCTTCGGCCTCGATGTTCGTCGCCGCTAGCACGAAGGCGCAGCGGTCGCGTGCCTCGCCGATCTGCGCCGTGGTCCAGTGGGAGCCGGCTCCCGGCGCGAGGTTGCGCGCCGTCTCGGGATCGCGCTCGCGGCCGATGTCGGCGAGGGAGACGGAGATCTCCCCACCCTCGCCCGCGCGCAGCGGACCCTCCGCGCTCGTCGCGAGCCGCCGTGCCGGGGCCTCGTCCCTGGCAAGGCTGGGCTTCGGGCGGGGAATGGGCACCCGCCGCCGGGCTTCCGGCGCGGCGAGGTCGTCAGGGGCGTGCTGATCGAGAGCCGGCTTTGGACGGGGCAGGGGAACGGTTCCCGCCACGGCAGCGCCTGCCAGCGAGCAGCCCAGAACGGCTATCAGCCCGAACATGGAAAGCCGGCACGCGGCCATAGAATCCCCGCTACTCCAACCCTTGACCCCGTTGCCCGGCGCCTTCTATCACGCGGACGAGCAGGCGGGAAAGCGGCAGAAAGCTTATGGATTTCGAGCCGAGTGAGGAGCAGATCGCCTTCCGCGACGTCGCCAGGGCCTTTGCCGCCGAGCATATGGCGCCCTTCGCGGCCGAGTGGGACACCAAGCACATCTTCCCGCGCGAGACGCTGGTCAAGGCGGCGGCGCTGGGCTTCGGCGGACTCTATATACGCGGGGACGTGGGCGGGGCCGGGCTGACCCGGCTCGACGCCGTCATGGTGTTCGAGGAGCTGTCGCGAGCCTGTCCCTCGACCGCGGCCTTCCTCTCCATCCACAACATGGCGACCTGGATGGTCGACCGCTTCGGGGCGCCGGAGCTCCGGCAGCGGCTGCTGCCCGACCTCACCTCCATGCGGCGGATCGCGAGCTATTGTCTGACGGAGCCCGAATCGGGCTCGGATGCGGCCTCGCTGAAAACCCGCGCCGTGGCCGATGGCGATTTCTACGTGCTGAACGGCACCAAGGCCTTCTGTTCCGGCGGATCGGCCTCGGACGTCTATGTCGCCATGGTGCGCACCGGCGGAGAGGGGCCTTCCGGCATCTCCTGCATCGCGGTCGAGAACGGCACGCCGGGCCTCGCCTTCGGGGCGCTCGAGCGCAAGCTCGGCTGGCATTCGCAGCCCACCGCCATGGTGCTGTTCGAGGATTGTTCGGTGGCCGCCGCCAACCGCGTTGGCGAGGAGGGCGAGGGCTTCCGGATTGCCATGGCGGGCCTCGACGGGGGACGCCTCAACATCGCGGCCTGCTCGCTCGGTGCGGCGCAGGAGGCGCTCGACCGCAGCATCGCCTACCTCAAGGAGCGCCGGCAGTTCGGCCGGCCGCTGGCGGAGTTCCAGGCGCTCCAGTTCCGCATCGCCGACATGGCGAGCGAGATCGAAGCGGCGCGGCTCCTGCTCTACCGCGCAGCCATGAAAGTCGAGGCCAAGACGCCGGACGCCACGCGCTTCGCCGCCATGGCCAAGCGCAAGGCGACGGATGTCGGCTTCGAGGTCGTGAACCAGGCGCTGCAGCTCCATGGCGGCTACGGCTATCTCATGGACTTCCCGCTGGAGCGTTTCTTGAGGGATCTCCGCGTCCATCAGATCCTCGAGGGCACGAACGAGATCATGCGGCTGATCGTGGCGCGCGACCTCCTGAAGGATTGAGGATGACGGACGAAGTGCTGTTCGAGCGGCGGGGCAGGGCGGGCTTCGTTACCCTCAACCGGCCGCAGGCGCTCAATGCCCTGACGCTCGGCATGGCAGAGGCCATGGACGCGAAGCTCCGGGAATGGGCGGCCGATCCGGCCGTGGAGCGGGTGATCGTGCGGACCGCGGGCGAAAAGGCCTTCTCGGCTGGTGGCGATGTCCGTGCGCTCTACGACTGGGGGAAGGCGCGCGACCCGCGCTTCCTCGGCTTCTACCGCACCGAATACACGCTCAACACCCTCATCAAGCGCTATCCCAAGCCCTATATCGCGCTCATCGGCGGCATCGTCATGGGCGGAGGCGTCGGCATCTCGGTGCATGGCAGTCACCGCGCGGCAGGCGAGCGGATCACCTTCGCCATGCCCGAGACGGGGATCGGCCTCTTTCCCGATGTCGGAGGCACCTTCTTCCTGCCTAGGCTTCCCGGCCGGCTCGGGCTCTATCTCGGCCTTACCGGCGCGCGGCTGAGGCTTGCCGACTGCCTCCGCGCCGGCATCGCCACGCACCATGTGCCGGCGGTCCGCTTCGGCGCGCTCGCCGACGCGCTCTGCGAGGCCCCGGACGTCGATGCCTGTCTGGCGGAGTTCCAGGAGGAGGCAGGCGAGGCGCCGATCGCCGCGCTGCGGCCCCAGATAGACCGTCATTTCGGCCATGCGACTATCGAGGCCATTCTGGCCAGTCTTGAGGCCAATCCCTCCGGCTGGGCGCAGGAGACGGCGGCAAGCCTCCGGCAGAAGTCGCCGACCAGCCTCAAGATCACGCTTCGGCAGCTCAAGGAGGGCGCAGGGCTCGATTTCGAGGCGGCGATGCAACTCGAATTCCGCATGGTCCACCGGGTGCGGGAGGCTTCGGACTTCTTCGAGGGCGTGCGGGCGCTCATCATCGACAAGGACCAGGCGCCGCGCTGGAATCCGCCGAGCCTCGACGCCGTGACAGAGGCGGAGGTGGAGAGCTATTTCCAGCCGGTGCCCGAGCCTCTCGCGCTTGCTTGACAGGCCAGCGGGCCTGCCCTATCCCACGGGCGGCGCGGGCGTCCAAGGCTCGCGCCGCAGCGCATCGCGCGGGTGTAGCTCAGTTGGTTAGAGCGCCGGCCTGTCACGCCGGAGGTCGCGGGTTCGAGCCCCGTCACTCGCGCCAGTTGTTTCAATGACATTTTGCGGGACATCGACCCACGAAGCTCAGCGCGAGTTTGAGTCCGCGTCCTCGGCTTCGAGATCCTGCTTGGCCGTCTTGCCGGCGCGGGGGCGCTTTTGCGCATCGTGCTTCTTCGCCGCGGCCTCGCACTTGGCCCGGAACGCCTCGACTTCGGTTTCGGTGAGATGCTCGATCCCGATGAAATGGTTGTGCGCCCGGCCCACGCGCACGAGTTCGTCGAGCTTCGCCTGAATGGCCGCGCCGTCGCGGTTCTGCGTGTTCTGGATGAGAAAGACCATCAGGAACGTGACGATTGTCGTTCCCGTGTTGATGACGAGCTGCCAGGTATCGGAGAAGCCGAAGAACGGACCTGTTACCGCCCAGATCACCACCACGGCACAGCACAGGAGGAAGGTCGCCGGCATGCCAGCCGCATGCGCCACCCGATTGGCCACCTTCGTGAAGAGCTTTTCCAATGCCATGGCAAGAACCGGCCGAGCGCACAGCCAAGATCAGAATGCGCTGGGCCTCCTTCCGGTTCCAGTATCCGGGGCATTCCCCATGTGTTGACAGTGCCGCAGCGGCGGGGCATGGAAGCCCGTTCGTCTCCGGAGCGCTAGGATCGTGCGCCGGGGACATCGCGAAGCGCGACTGCGCCAGACGTGCCTTACCGCCTGAATGGAGACGTGGCCGAGTGGCTGAAGGCGGCGGTTTGCTAAACCGTTATACGGGGTAAACCCGTATCGAGGGTTCGAATCCCTCCGTCTCCGCCACTGCGATCCCTTCGATGGATCAGGTACTTAAACCCGGCATACGCCTTTGTTGCGATTTGAGCGTCCTGTGTGGACACAGGACGCTGTAGCATGAGACCAAGCCCAGAAAGTTCGGTGAAGGTATGAGCAGATGCGCAAGAGAGCCGACGGGCGCAAGCTCTCTCCCACACCTGAGCGATATGTCTGCATCTACTGCCGGTCATCGTTCCGAAAGCGACCAACCTGGCCTTTGCCAGAGGAACTACCTTGCCACGTTTGCGGTCGACCGGCAGTGAAGGTGGGATTGGCGTTTAAACCACCTGCCAAGTCGCAAATCGAACAGTGGCTCATCGTCGCCGCGCTGATAGAGGCGGGCTTTCGATTGGATGGCGCAAAGGAATTCTACCCCGACAGACTAGGAGACGTACCTGCCTTCATCCTCAGACATGGCTGAGCGTTGAAGCGTCCGTTGTAGAGGGAACGCTCGGGAAAGCATCGATGAGCGAGATCGCTTTAAAGCGCCCAATTCTTTGAGGAGAAGTTGGGCTTCGGGACAGACTTCCTCTACGGTGATCCACCGTTCTACGGTTCGGTCTCGCGAGGTGAGGTCTGTCTCCACCT
>JBFXDI010000004.1:0-63975 GCA_050181295.1 Parvibaculaceae bacterium
CGACTTGGTGATGTTGTTCAGAACCGCCTCGACCGCCTCGCCCGCATCGTTCTTTGAGAGATTGGCATCGGCCGCCACCGCGGCGATCAGTTCGTTCTTGGTCATTCCCCGATATCCTTTCGAAATTTGGGTTGAAACAGCCGCACTCGCTACTGCCGCCGGGAATGCTCAGGGAAAGATGCCGCAAAAAGCAAGGGGTTCTGCGAGGAACCGAGGAATGTCCTGCCTTTTCACACCTTTAGCCTGTTGGTTCCGGAGGCGGCGGGGCGGCGGAAATCCTAGGATTTCCGCCGCCCGCTGTTGATTCGCCCCGAATCTCTTCGATTCGGAAAGCGCCAGTTTGCCGCCGTTCAGTGCGCCGTGATGCGGCTCGCCTCGTCCTCCTCAACGGGAGTGCGGGCAGCAACCGACTGGGCTTCCTCGTCCCATTCGATGGCCTCGAGCGGGCGCACCAGCGCGTGCTGCAGGGCCTCGTCCATGCGCGAGACCGGAACGATCTCGAGGCCGGACTTCACATTGTCCGGAATCTCGGCCAGATCCTTCACATTCTCTTCCGGGATGAGAACCTTCTTCACGCCGCCGCGCAGCGCCGCGAGAAGCTTCTCCTTGAGACCACCAATGGGAAGCACGCGGCCCCGGAGCGTGATCTCGCCGGTCATGGCCACATCGCGGCGGACCGCGACACCCGTCATCACCGAGACGATAGCGGTGGCCATGGCGATGCCGGCAGAGGGCCCGTCCTTGGGCGTCGCGCCTTCGGGAACGTGCACGTGGGTATCGCGCTTCTCAAAGGAAGGCGGCTGGATGCCGAAGGCCGTCGCGCGCGAGCGGACATAGGACGAGGCGGCAGAGATCGACTCCTTCATCACGTCCCTGAGGTTGCCCGTCACCGTCATCTTGCCCTTGCCGGGCATCATGACGGCCTCGACGGTCAGGAGCTCGCCGCCGACCTCGGTCCACGCCAAACCGGTGACGACACCAATCTGGTCTTCCATCTCGGCCTCGCCGAAGCGGAACTTCGGAACGCCGAGAAAGTCCGGGAGAGCGTCCTTGCCGACCGCGATCTTCTTCCGCTTGCTGGTCAGAAGCTGCTTCACGGCCTTGCGCGCAAGCTTCGATATCTCGCGTTCAAGATTGCGGACGCCGGCTTCGCGCGTGTAGCGCCGTACCATCTCCAGCAACGCCGCGTCGGCGACCTCGAACTCCTTGGCATTGAGGCCGTGGGCCTCCATCGCCTTGGGGATCAGATGCCGCTTGGCGATCTCGACCTTCTCGTCCTCGGTGTAGCCCGCGAGCCGGATGATCTCCATCCGGTCCATGAGCGGAGGCGGGATGTTGAGCGTGTTCGCGGTCGTCACGAACATCACGTTCGAGAGGTCGTATTCGACCTCCAGATAGTGATCCATGAAGCTAGAATTCTGCTCGGGATCGAGCACCTCCAGCAGCGCCGAGGACGGATCGCCCCGGAAGTCCATGCCCATCTTGTCGATCTCGTCGAGCAGGAACAGCGGGTTGACCTTCTTGGCCTTGCGCATCGACTGGACGACCTTGCCCGGCATGGAGCCGATGTAGGTCCGCCGGTGGCCGCGGATCTCGGCCTCGTCGCGCACACCGCCCAGCGACATGCGCACGAACTCGCGGCCCGTCGCCTTGGCGATCGACTTGCCAAGCGACGTCTTGCCGACGCCCGGGGGGCCGACGAGGCAGAGGATGGGTCCGCGCATCTTGTTGGTGCGGGTCTGAACGGCGAGATACTCGACGATCCGCTCCTTCACCTTCTCGAGGCCGAAATGATCGGCATCGAGTACGTCCTCGGCGAACTTGAGATCCGTCTTGACCTTGGTGCGGGTGCCCCAGGGGATGCCGAGCAGCCAGTCGAGGTAGTTGCGCACCACCGTCGCCTCGGCCGACATCGGGCTCATCTGGCGCAGCTTCTTGAGCTCGGCCTGCGCCCGCTCGCGCGCCTCCTTTGAAAGCTTGGTTTTGGCGATCCGCTGCTCGAGCTCGGCAAGCTCGTCGCGCTCGTCGCCGTCGCCGAGCTCCTTCTGGATCGCCTTCATCTGCTCGTTGAGATAATACTCGCGCTGGGTCTTCTCCATCTGCCGCTTGACGCGCGAGCGGATGCGCTTCTCGACCTGCAGGACCGAGATCTCGCCCTCCATGAAGGCATAGACCTTCTCCAGCCGCGCGTTCACCGAGGCGAGCTCCAGGAGCTCCTGCTTCTCCGGGATCTTGATCGAGAGATGCGCCGCGATGGTGTCGGCGAGCTTCGCCGGGTCCTCGATCTGGGAGACCGAGGCCAGCGCCTCCTGCGGCACCTTCTTGTTGAGCTTCACGTAGCTGTCGAACTGGGACACGGCGGTGCGGCTCAGCGCCTCCGTCTCGCCCGCATCGCCGATCTCGTTTTCCATCGTCTCGGCCTTGACCTCGATGAAGTCGGTCCGGTCGAGAAACTCGACGATGCGCGCGCGGTCGTTGCCCTCGACCAGCACCTTCACGGTGCCGTCGGGCAGCTTCAGCAGCTGCAGCACGGAAGCGATGGTGCCGACCGAGAAAAGGCCTTCGGCCACCGGATCGTCGTCGCTGGCGTTGCGCTGCGCGACGAGAAGAATGCGCTTGTCCTCCCGCATCACCTCCTCGAGCGCGCGAATGGACTTCTCGCGGCCCACGAAGAGCGGAACGATCATGTTGGGGAATACGACGATGTCGCGGAGCGGAAGCGCCGGGAAGGTCGTCTGACCCTCGGGGGTAGCGGTAGTGGTGCTCTGCGTCATTTGGCTTTTTGTTCCTTTCACTGGGCCCCCTGTAGCGGCAGGCCAAGGCCGACGCTGCCTTCGGGTTACAGCGCCCTTTGCAGGCTTGCAGGTCGGATGCTGAAGCGAACGTCGGGACTCGATGCCAAAAATGGCCGTCCCCCGAGGCAAATTCAAGGCCTCGGGCAGCGCTTTCCCCCGCCCAGGCCATGCGCGCGGCGTGCATCTGGGCTCAAATCAATCCGGATGCGTGAACGTGATCGATTCCAACGCGTTACGCGCGCCTCTTCGGGCACGAAAAAGCCCCCGACACGGCGTGCGGGGGCTTTTGAGTCGCTAGAGCCGGTCAGGCTGAGGCGGAATTCCCGGCCTTGGACTTGATCGGACCCGTGGTCTCCGCGCGGTCGGCATAGATCAGGAGCGGCTTGGCATCCTGCTCCACGACCTCCTTGGAGATCACCACCTCCTCGACCCCGTTCATGCCGGGCAGATCGAACATGGTCTCCAGCAGGATCGACTCCATGATCGAGCGCAGGCCGCGGGCGCCGGTCTTGCGGTCGATGGCCTTGCGGGAGATGCTCTTCAGCGCCTCCTCGGGGATGGTGAGACGGATGTCCTCCATCTCGAACAGCCGCTGATACTGCTTGACCAGGGCGTTCTTCGGCTCGACCAGGATCTGCATGAGCGCCTTCTCGTCGAGATCCTCGAGCGTGGCGATGACCGGCAGACGGCCGACGAATTCCGGAATGAGCCCGAACCTGAGCAGATCCTCGGGCTCGAGAGCGCGCAGGATCTCGCCCGTGCGGCGGTCGTCCAGAGACTTGACCTCGGCACCGAAGCCTATCCCCGAGCCCTTGCCGCGCCCGGCAATGATCTTCTCGAGGCCGGAGAAGGCGCCGCCGCAGATGAAGAGGATGTTCGTCGTGTCGACCTGCAGGAATTCCTGCTGCGGATGCTTGCGGCCGCCCTGGGGCGGGACGGAAGCGACCGTGCCCTCCATGATCTTGAGGAGCGCCTGCTGCACGCCTTCACCGGACACGTCCCTCGTGATCGAGGGATTGTCGGACTTGCGGGAGATCTTGTCGACCTCGTCGATATAGACGATGCCGCGCTGCGCCCGCTCGACGTTGTAGTCGGCCGCCTGCAGCAACTTGAGGATGATATTCTCCACGTCCTCGCCGACATAGCCGGCTTCCGTGAGGGTCGTGGCGTCCGCCATGGTGAAAGGCACGTCGAGAATGCGGGCGAGCGTCTGGGCGAGCAGCGTCTTGCCGCAACCCGTCGGTCCCACGAGCAGAATGTTCGACTTCGCCAGCTCGACGTCGTTGTTCTTGGCCGCGTGGTTGAGGCGCTTGTAATGGTTGTGGACCGCCACCGAGAGCACGCGCTTGGCGTGGTCCTGGCCGATCACGTAGTCGTCGAGAACCTTGCAGATCTCGCGCGGCGTGGGCACGCCGTCGCGCGATTTCACCAGCGAGGACTTGTTCTCCTCGCGGATGATGTCCATGCACAGCTCGACGCACTCATCGCAAATGAACACCGTCGGGCCGGCAATGAGCTTCCTCACCTCATGCTGGCTTTTGCCGCAAAAGGAGCAGTAGAGCGTATTCTTACTGTCGCTCCCACTCGCCTTGCTCATCGGTCCTCCTAGGTCTCCGGAACCTGGGGCTCAAACCCGCACTGGGTCTTCACCGACAGGGATCGCCACGCCCATGCACCAAACAGGCCACCGATCCTTCGGCGACGTCATCTGAGCATGCGTGGCGATAGTTAAGCAACAATTGATTGGTCGCACCGAAAAACCGGCCCAAAAGCTGGCCTCACTTGGCCTCCGCCGGAACAGGTCGCTTGTCGATCACCTTGTCGACAAGTCCGAACTCCTTGGCGCCTTCCGCCGTCAGGAAGGTGTCGCGCTCGAGCGCCTTTTCGATCGCGTCGAGCGGCTGTCCCGTATGCTTCACGTAAACCTGGTTCAGCCGGTGCCGAATCTCCAGGATTTCCCTGGCATGGCGCTCGATATCCGAGGCCTGTCCCTGAAAGCCGCCGGAGGGTTGGTGGACCATCACCCGGGCGTGCGAGAGGGCAAAACGCATATCCTTCTCCCCTGCGCAAAGAAGGAGCGAGCCCATCGAGGCCGCCTGGCCGATCACCGTGGTGGAAACCGGCGGGCGGATGAACTGCATGGTGTCGTAAATCGCAAGTCCCGATGTCACAACCCCGCCGGGGGAGTTGATATACATCGAGATTTCCTTCTTGGGGTTGTCCGCCTCGAGGAACAGCAACTGGGCCACGACCAGCGTGGCCACCTCGTCCTGGATCGGCCCCGTCACGAAAACAATCCGCTCCTTCAGGAGGCGCGAGAAGATGTCGTAGCGATAGGACCCCCTGGCCGTCGTTTCCTCAACGGAAGGAATGACGAAACTGCTGAGGGCGGAAACGGGATCGCGCATGGGTTTTCCTGAAGAAGCCTGCTGCCGAGCCGGCATGGTTGCTCATGTGGTCGGCCAACGATTCGGCCCGACCAAGCCCATACATAGGTTATGGAGGGCAGGATCGGAAGGGGGCTTGCCGCCTGTCCCCTGGCTCCCACCGGCCCAGAAATCACGATCCGATGAGCCCCGGCTGAAATCGCCCCGCGGCTGTCTGCCCGGTCGGCGGCAGCGCCTCAGCGGTGCTCGTGATCGTGGGAATGGCCGTGGTCGTGACCGTGGTGATGGTCGTGATCATGGTCATGGTCGTGATGGTGGTGCTCGTGGCCATGATCGTGGTGGTGGTCATGGGACGGGAGGAGCGGATCATCGTCCTCGCCCTCGACCGCCTTTTCGAGTTCCTCGCGAGAGACAGTCCGATCCGTCACCTTCGCTTGCGCCAGGATGTGGTCGACCACCTTCTGCTCGAAAATGGGCCCTCTGAGCTCCAGCGTCGCCTGCGGGTTCTTGCGGTAGAACTGATAGACCTCCCGCTCCTGGCCCGGGAACTGCCGGGCCCGATCGACCAGCGCCCGCTCGAGCTCCTCCTCCGTCACGCCGATGGAGGCCTGCTCGCCCACGGTGCCGAGCACGAGGCCCAGACGCACGCGGCGCTCCGCGATCTTGCGGTATTCCTCCCGTGCCTGCTCCTCGGTCTGGCCTTCCTGCTCGAAGGTCTGGTTCTGGCGCTGCATCTCGCGCGTAAGCTGGGCCCAGATCTGGTTGAACTCGGCATCGACCAGCTTTTCCGGCAGATCGAAGCTGTAGGCCTTGTCGAGCTGGTCGAGGACGTCCCGCTTGAGCTTCATCCGGCCCATGGCGGCGAGCTGGTCGCGATACTGCTGGCGCAGCATCTCCCTCAAGGCCGTGGCATCGTCGAAACCGACCCGCTTGGCAAAATCGTCATCGGACGCATCGGGCTTCGAAGCCTCGATCCGCGAAACATTGACGTCGAAGCGTGCCTTCTTTCCGGCGAGCGTCGGCACCTGATAGGCCTCGGGAAAGGTCGCATCGACCACCACGTCGTCGCCGGCACTGGCGCCGGCAAGCTGGTCCTCGAAACCCGGAATGAACGTGCCGGAGCCAAGCTCGATCTGGACGTCGCTTCCCTCTCCGCCTTCGAAGGGAACGCCGTCGATTGAGCCCTTGAACGAGATCGTCAGGCGATCGCCGGTCTCGGCCTTGGAGCCTTCGGCCTTCGGCTCGAACTGCTTGAAGCGCCCAGACAGGGACTTGAACTGCTCCTCGACCTTGCCCTCGTCGATCTCCGCCACCAGGCGCTCCACCTCGATCGCGGAAAATTCCTTGATCTCGACGGGCGGGACGACCTCGAAATTCATGGTGTAGGTGAGGTCGGACTTGCCGTCGATGACGTCGGTGACCTCGGATTCCGCCTCGGGAAGCGCCACTTCCGGCTGATAGGCGGGCTTGAGGTTCTTCTCCGCCAGCGCCTTGCGGCTGGAATCATCGACGGTCTTCTGGACGACTTCCGCCATCACGGACTTGCCGTAGAGCCGCCGCAGATGGCTCACCGGGACCTTCCCGGGCCGGAAGCCCGGAATACGGGCCGTTCCGGAAAGCTCGGTCAGGCGCTGGACGAGGCCCTGCTCCAGGTCGGCCGCCGGCACGACAACCTTCAACTGGCGCTTCAATCCCTCGTTGAGGGTTTCGGTCACTTGCATCACGGGCTTCAGGTCCTCATTCGCCAGACAAAACCTAAGGTGCGGCCGGGAGGCCGGATCTTTCGCTACGGCACGGGAAACGCTGGTGCGGGCGGAGGGACTTGAACCCCCACGGGACGAGCCCACAGGAACCTAAATCCTGCGTGTCTGCCAATTTCACCACGCCCGCGCGTCCGGCCCTGTCTGAACAGGGTCGGCCCGGGCCGTAAGTCGCGGGCCTCTATAGCAAAGCCGCTCGCGCCTTGCCAACGGCAAAGCGGAGGTTCAGCGCCGCGCGCCGAATTTCAGGACGAGAAGGAACGTCAGCAGGACGGCGGAGCCGAACGCGCCGGCCAGGATCACTTCGTGGGGAAGGTGTCCCCCGTAATAGACGTTGGTGGCGATCCAGCCGAGGCCGATCATCGGAATAGCATAGGTCATGTGTGCCGCCAGGGTGCCGTTGCGAGACAGTCCGGCGCACCCGCGCCAGGACTCCCGATCCTGGAGCAAGACTCACGCCAAGAGGCGGGCAAGGACTGGCGGCAGCAGCCCCGGCAGGTCCTCGGCGATGAGGCCCGGCCCGAAGGCCGACGCCGCCTCGCCATGCATCCACACCGCCGCCGAGGCGGCCTCGAAGGCCGGCATGTGCTGGGCAAGGAGGCCGAGGACGAAGCCTGCCAGGACGTCCCCGGAGCCGGCGGTCGCGAGCCAGGGCGGGGCATTGGCGGCAATCGAGGCGCGGCCGTCGGGCGAGGCCACGACGGTGTCCGGTCCTTTCAGGATCACGGTCGCCTCCATGTCGACGGCGGCAGCGCGGCAGCGCTCTATCCTGGATTCCGCTCCTTTCCCCAAATACCTGAAAAGGCGCGAGAACTCTCCTTCGTGGGGTGTCAGGACCACGGAGCGGTCCGCACGGCCGCCGATGGCCGCGCGCAGATCGCCGGGCGCGTCGGCGAAGGTGGTGAGCGCATCCGCATCGAGCACGGTCGCGGCGCCCGAGGCCATGCAAACGGCTGCCCTCGCCCGTGTCTCGGGGCCGATGCCGCAGCCCGGTCCGATCAGCACCGCCGACATCCGCCGATCGGCCAGGAGCCTTTCCAGATCGGCAGCAGACGCCGTTTCCCTGAGCATCACCGCCGTCAGGTGCGCCGCATGTACCGGCAACGCCTCGGCCGGGCTCGCGACGGTCACGAGGCCGGCGCCCGCCCGCAAGGCCGCCAGCGCGGAAAGCCTGATGGCGCCCGTGGACCAGGCGGGCCCGGAGACGGCGACGGCGTGGCCATGCCGGTACTTGTGAGACTGGAGGGTGCGGCGCGGTAACTGCGTCCGCCACAGAGCCGGAAGGTTCTCGAAGGTCGCCGGAGCGACGCCGGCCACGGTTTCGTCCGTGATGCCGATATCGGCGACCAGCACCTCGCCGCTGTGAACACGGCCGGGCAGAAGCCGGTGGCCGGGCTTCGGGCGAACGAAGGTCACCGTGGCTTTCGCCCGCACCGCGACCCCCCTCACCTGCCCCGTCGCTCCGTCGATGCCGGTCGGCATGTCCACAGCCATCACCGGCAGGCCGGATGCGTTCACGGCCTCGACCAACACTGCGAGTTCCCCGGAAACGTCACGGGACAGCCCGGCGCCGAGGAGCGCGTCCACGACAAGTTCCTGCCCTGCGAGAAGCGCGACGTCGGCCTTGTGAAGGTCTTCCCCCCAGTCAGCGGCCAGTTCGGCGATCTCGCCCTTCAGCGCCGTCCTGGCGCCTGCCAGAGCCGCTGTCACGGGCCATCCCCTGCCCACCAGCTCACGGGCGGCGACCAATCCATCGGCGCCATTGTTGCCGCTGCCGCAGAGAACGAGGATGGGCTTGCGCTCGTATCGCTGCGCTATCGCCTCGGCAACGGCCCTCCCTGCCCGCTCGATCAGCGTGCGCTCCGAGGTGCCGGCCGCGATCGTCAGCCGGTCGGCCTCGGCCATTTCCTGTGGGGTCAGTAGCGCGCAGTCGGCCGTCTGCGATGCCATGTCCGTCTCCCCGTGCCTCAGCGCGGGTTATGGCACGCGAAGCGATGGTCGGGAACGTGCTCGATCAGGAGCGGACGCTCCACCGGGCACGGGTCGATCCGGAACGGGCAGCGGGGATGGAACTCGCAGCCTGAGGGCCGGTTCAGGAGGCTCGGCACCTCGCCCGAGATCTCCAGCCGCTCCACCCGCGCATCCGGGTCGGGCTCCGGATTGGCCGAGAGCAGCGCCAGCGAATAGGGATGGCGCGGATGCTCGAAGATGCGGTCGGTCGGCCCCTCCTCCACCAGGCGGCCAAGATACATGATCGCCATGCGGTGAGCGATGTGGCGGACGACATTCAGGTTATGGGTGATGATGAGGATGGCGATCCCCAGCCGCTCCTGCAGCTCGTTCAGGAGGTTCAGCACCTCCCCCTGCACCGACACGTCGAGGCCGGCCGTCGGCTCGTCCGCGATCACGAGCCTCGGCTCAAGCGCCAGCGCCCTGGCGACGCCGATGCGGCGCGCCTGCCCGCCCGAGAGCTGGTGCGGATAGCGCGCGGCAAAGGAGGCCGGCAGCCCCACCAGATCGAGGAGGCGGCGGACCTCCGCGTCGATGCTCTTGTCCGTGCCCTGCACTCTCATCGGTTCGGCAAGGATGGTTCGCACGCTGTGGCGCGGGCTCAGCGAGCCGACCGGGTCCTGGAACATCATCGCCATGTGCCGGCGGATCGGCTGCATGCGGGAATCCGACAGTCCGCGTATCTCCTCGCCGTCGAAGCGGATCGAGCCTTCATCCGCCTTCACGAGGCCGTTGATGGCGCGCGCGAGCGTGGTCTTGCCGCAGCCCGACTCGCCGACGAGCGCATAGGTTTCGCCGGCCTTCAGGGAAAACGACACGCCCGCCACCGCCTCGATGCTAGACGGCCCATCCCGCAGCGCCGACAGCAGACGGCTGCCGGCGGGAAAGCGGACATGGATGTCGCTGACCTCGAGAAGCGCGCTCATGCGGCCGTGCCCACGAGATGGCAGGCAGCAAGATGCCGGCCGCCGACGAGGCGTTCGGCCGGCCGCTCGACGATGCAGCGGTCGAAGGCTTTGGGACAGCGGGGCCGGAAGATGCAGCCCTCGGGCAGCGCGATGAGATTGGGGATCTCGCCCGGCACGGTCGGGAGCCGGCGGGTGCGCTCGCGGATGCGGGCCGGATCGCACTCCAGGAGTTTTTGCGTATAGGGATGGCTTGCGTGGTGGAAGATGTCGCGCACGCTGCCGCGCTCGGCCACCTCGCCGGCATACATGACGACGACGCTCTCGCAGAGCTCCGCGATGACGCCGAGATGGTGCGAGATGAACAGGATGGCGCAGCCGATGTCGCGCTGGAGCTCCTTGAGCAGGTGGATGACCTGCACCTCGAGCGTCGCATCGAGCGCCGTCGTCGGCTCGTCGGCAATGAGCAGATCGGGTTCCTGCATGAGCGCCATGGCGATGGAGATGCGCTGGCGCATGCCGCCGGAGAACTGGTGCGGATACTGCCGCAGGCGGCGTTCGGGATCGGGAATCTTGACCTTCGCCAGCATTTCGGCGGCGCGCGCCAGCTTTTCCGCCCGGCTGCGGCCCGAACGGTACTGGATGTTGGTCATCTGGGCGCCGACCGAAAGCACCGGGTTGAGCGCCGTCATGGGATCCTGGAACACGACCGATATGCGCTGGCCGCGGAGCGTTCTCAGCCCCTCCTCGTCCATGTGAAGGAGATCCTGACCATCGAAGACGATGCGGCCGCCGACGACCTCGCCGTTCGCCGCCAGCAGGCCCAGGATGGCGTTGATGAGGGTAGACTTGCCGCATCCCGACTCCCCTACGAGGCCCACGATCTCGCCGCGGGGAATGTCCAGGCTCACATCGCGCAGCGCATGCAGCCGGCCGCCGGCGGTGCGGAAGTCAACCGACAGGTTCTCCACCCGCAGGATCGGGCCGTCCGCCACTCTCACCCCTCCTTCCTGAGGCGCGGGTCGAAGGTGTCGCGCAGCGTTTCTCCCAGGAAGGTGAAGCCCAGCGTCGCGACGATGATCGGCAGGCCGCCCGCGATGGCCGCCCACGGGCTCTGGCGAATATTGGCGAAGCCGTCGTTGAGGATCGACCCCCAGGACGGCGTCGGCGGCCTGACGCCCAGCCCCAGGAAGCTCATGCCGGCCTCTATGGTGATGACGACCGGTATGTCCATGGAGACGAGGATGAGCAGCGGACCGACGAGATTGGGCATCACATGGGTCGCGAGGATGCGCCAGGTGGGAGCGCCGATCGAGCGCGCGGAGAGAACGAACTCCGCCGTCTTGAGCGACAGGGTCTGGGTGCGGACGATGCGCGCATAGGCCGGCAGCGTGGCGATCACCACCACGATCACAACCGCTCCGAGGCTCGGTCCGATGAGCGTGACCAGTGCCAGCGCGAACATGACGGTCGGGAAGGAGCGGACGGCGTCGAAGATCAGGATCAGGAAGGAGTCGAGCCAGCGCGGTCCGTATCCGGCGAGCATGCCGAGGATCAACCCGCCCACGAAGCTGATGGAGATCGAGACCAGGGCCACCCAGAGCGCGATCCTGGCGCCGAAGAGCACGCGGGCGAAGAGGTCGCGGCCGAGCTGATCGGTGCCGAGCAGGTGCTCGAAGCTCGGGCCCAGGAAACGGTTGGGCAAGCTGAGCTTGATCGGATTGTACGAGGTCAGGACGTCCGCGAAGACGGCGCCGAAGATGACGAGCAGCACGAGCGCCAGGCCGAAGGCGCCCAGCGGCTCGGCCAGCACCCGCCGGAGGCCGTCGAAGATGGAAGAGCGCGCCAGCGGCGCTGGGCTGTCAAAGGCTTGATCGGACACGTGGGTCGAGCCAGGCCGCCAGCAGATCGGCCAAGAGGGTGCACATGACGTAGAAGGCGGTGGTGAGGACGACAGCGCCCATGACAACCGGGTAGTTTCGCGTCACGACCGAATCGTAGATGAGCTTGCCGACTCCCGGCCGCGCGAAGACGATCTCGGCAAAGACGGCGCCCGAGATCATGTTGCCGACGCCGATGCCGAGCACCACGACGGTCGGGATCACCGCGAGCTTCAGGGCGTAGTTGTAGGTGATGGTCGATTCCTTGAGCCCATAGGCGCGCGCCATGCGGATGTGGTTCTCCGTCAGGACCTCCAGCATCGAAGCGCGCACCAGCCGGGCGAGATAGCCGACCCAGCCCAGGCCAACCGCGAGCGACGGCAGCACGAGATGATGGAGCTGCTTCAGAAGGTCGCCGGGAGGCCCTGCCCCGATGGTCGGGAACCAGCCGAGCCCGACGGAAAAGAAGAGGAGGCTGTAGATGGCGACCACGAAGGAAGGAACGGCAATGACGCTCACGGAAAGAACGCCGACGATGCGGTCGGCGAGACTGCCGCGCCGGACCGCCGCGAAGCAGCCGAGCGGAATGCCGATGGCGGCGGACCAGCCGATCCCCATGGCGACCAGCGCCAGGGTGAAGGGCGCCTGCTCCAGCACGGTGATCAGCACCGGCCGGTTGGTCAGGACATCGGTGCCGAAATCGCCCATCAGGACACGGCCGAAGAAGCGGGCGATCTGCACGATCACCGGCTGGTCGAGGCCCATCAGGACGCGGAACTGCTCGCGAAACTCCGGCGTCGCCCGGGGCCCGAGCAGCACCGCCGCCGGGTCGCCGGGAATGAGCTGGATCATGCTGATGAGAATCACGAGCGCCAGAGCCGTGACGATCACCGCCAGCCCCATGCGCTTCACCGCATAGGCGAGCACAGGCTAGATCCTTGAGGAATGCCGGCGTCCCATACCCCGCTCGGGGAACAGGACGCCGAAGCCGGACGTGGCGAAACCCGTCACGCGACCGCGAACTTGTGGAAGATCGGCGCGCCATGCGGCATCGTCGCCGCGACGATGGAGTTCTTGTAGACGAGCCCCGTCACGCCGTGCGTCAGGAAGACATAGGACCCGGACTCTTCCATCAGGTCCTGCATCTTCACGTACATATCGTGGCGCTTCTTCGAGTCCTGTTCGGCCTTCGCCTTGTTGTGAAGCTCGCCGAACTCGGGGCTGTCGAAACGCTCCCAGTTCCAGACGCCGATCTGCTCGGGCGTAAACCACTCGGTGGCGAAGGACGGGTCCGGCTGCATGGAGAAGCGACCCAGGATGAGTTGGATCTTCTTCCAGGACTCGCCGGACTTCTCGTCGCCGAGGCTCCAGAAGGTGCCGGAATCATGCTGCTGGATGGTGACGTTGACCCCGACATCCGCAAGGCTCGCCTGGATCGCCTGCGCGGCGTTCAGGAAGTCCTGCGTGTTGAGGAGATCGAGGGTCAGGCTCAACGATTCCTTTCCCGCCTCCTTGAGGAGCGCGCGCGCCTTGTCGGGATCGTAGGAGTAGAGAACCTTGTCGCGATGGCCCACGAGCCCGGGCGCGATGATGCCCGTGGCGGGCTCGGCGACGCCGTAGTAGGCCGCCTCCAGCACCGACTTCACGTCCACGCCGTGCTGGATGGCGCGGCGGACCTTGCTGTCCTTCAGCTCTTCCGGATATTGGCTGATGCCCATCCAGATGTAGGCCAGCGACGGCTTGACCTCGACCTTGCTGTCCTTCGGAGGCTCCTTCTGATAGCGCGTGATGGTGCTCGCGGAAATCCAAGTGTAGTCGAGCTCTCCCGACTCGAACGCCAGTTCCGCCGTCTTCTCGTCCTCGATCGGCAGCACGTGCACTTCCTCGAAGGGCGCCGGATTGCCCGGCCAGTCAGCGTTGCGCGCCAATACCACGCGCTGCTTGGGCAGCCACTCCTTCATCACATAACGGCCGCACTGCGCGGGGGGCTTGGTGTCGAACTTGCCGCCCGCCTTCTCCACGGCCGCCTTCGAGACGATGTTGCCGGAGCCGAAGGTGAGGCTCGTGGACCAGAGCGGGACGTAAGCCTCCTTCAGCACGATGACGCCGGAGAGCTTGTCCTTCACCTCGACGCGATCGAGCGCCGACCAGTCGCCCTTGTAAGGGGATTCCATCTTCGGATCCGCGATGCGCTCGTAGGAGTATTTCACGTCCTCCGCCGTCACCTCGCCGTACCCGTCGGTCCACTTGAGGCCTTCGCGGAGCGTGAACTCTATGTGCTTGTCGTCCACCTGCTTGATGGCTGAGGCGGCATCCAGTTCCCATCCCCATTCGGTCCCGGTCTTGTTCTGGACGAGGCCGCAGAAGATGTTGCGCATGATGTCGTCTTCCGGGGCGGCCTTGCGGAACGCCGGATCGAGATTCTGGATGTCGGAGTAGGAGCGAACGCGAAGCACCTTGCCGTCGGCCGAGATCGCAGCGCGTGGATAAAAGCCGCCGGCAAAACCCGCGGCGGCCATGCCGGCCATGACCTGTCGCCTGTCCATGTAAAACTTCATGCTCATGTGACTTCCTCCTCACCCCTCCCATCAGTCTGCGGATGAAGCATGCCCCGGAAACGCCCTATGCCGCAATAGCTTGGCTGAATCAGAAGCGTTCCGAATAGGCAAAGCGGAGGAGCCGGAGCTGTTTTCGCATCTGCGACACCTCGCTCACCGACCTGAGCGGATTGAAGCCTTTCCGACCCAACCTATCGAGATAGAGATCCATGAGGCAGACCGGCAGGAAGGCCGGCAAGGCCTTTGCCGGAACCTCCGCGTGCCGTTCACGCGCCTCGCCGAGCCGCCGCAGGGCATGGCGGCGGAGCTCCGCCAGCGCGAGGCCGGTGGGCTCATCGAGCCTGCCCGACAGCACCTGTTGCGGGGAGGATCCGTAGCTCGCGAGATGATCCGCCGGCATGTAGCACTGTCCCCTCGCGCGATGGATCGGGATCGAGCGCATGAGGCCCGTCATTCCGTAGGCGACGCCTGCGAGGCCGGAAGCCGCAGCGCCGTTCCGCATGTCGGGGCCGGCAAGCACGAGACCGGCAAGCTGGATCAGGGCCGAGGACGTTTCCCCCAGATAGCCCTCGAGTGTGGCCATGTCCGGCATGGGGTCGTCATAGAGATCGAAGCGGCGAGCCTCCACCATCTGGAGGAAGGCGTGCCTCGGCAGATCCGCCTGATCGATCGCATGAACCAGGGCCTGCGCAACGGGTGCTTCCGGCGTGGCAGCGGAGAAAATGCCTTCAATGGCGTCCCGCCACCATTGCAGCCGAATTTCGCCCAGTCCCGGCTCGCTCACCTGCTCGCGGATGCGCGCCAGTTCCACGTTGAAAGCATAGAGCGCCAGGACATGCGGTCGCAAAGAGTCGGGTACGAAAAGGCTTGCAAGATAGCGGTCCCTGTCAAAGTCGCGCACGAGCCTCTGGCAGTGCTCGGCAGCGCTTTCAGCGTGTGTGCTCATTCGCCTTCAACGCGCATTCTCGACCGGAATGAGGCCGGCGCCGAACACGCGCCGCTCGGCAAGCAGCACATTGTAGGTGCGTATAGCTGCGCCCGTGTCCATGCTGTCGAGCCCTATGCCGGCAGATGCGAAGGCTTCGCGGATCGCCTTTGCCGGCCGCAACTGCCGCTCGCCGGTGCCAAGCAGGAAGAACTCGACTGGCGGCTCGGACCTCAGCACCCGCGCGAAGTCGGTGACGTCGAGCGCTTCCATCGCGGGAACATTCCAGCCGAAGATGCCGGCGGGCAAGAGCAGCAGCGCGCCGCGATGTGACATGCCGGCGAAGCGGAAACCGCCATTGCCGTAGGTCTCGATCGGCGCCTGCCCGGGAAAGAACGCCTCTGCGGCCACGAAGGTCAGCGGGCCGCCTTGGCCGGCTCCCCTTCTTCCTTGCTGAACTGGTTAGGGCGCATGCGGAAGTAGATGAGAATGGGACCGCCGATGAAGATGGAGGAGGCGGTGGCCACGAACACGCCCCAGATCATGGCGGCCGTGAAGGAGCGCACGACATCGCCGCCGAAGACGTAGAGCGCGATCAGCGCGAGGAGCAGCGTGATCGACGTCATGATGGTCCGTGCCAGCGTCTGGTTGGTGGCCAGATCGATGATGTCGCTGAGCGGCATCTGCTTGTAACGGCGCAATATCTCGCGGATGCGGTCGAAAATGACGACCGTATCGTTGAGGGAATAGCCGAGAATGGTCAGGAGCGCCGCGATGCTCGACAGATTGAAGTCGATCTGGGTCGCGGCAAAGAAGCCGACCGTCAGGATCACGTCGTGGGCGAGCGTCGCGACGGCCGCGATCGCGAACTGCCATTCGAACCGGAACCAGATATAGATCATGATCCCGATGGTCGTGAACACGAGCGCCACCGTGCCCGTCCAGGCCAGCTCGCCAGAGACGCGAGGCCCCACCACCTCCACCCGGCGGTAGTCGTAGTCGGTCGAGCCGAGCGCCGTCCGGACTTTCTGGACGGCCTGCGTCTGCGCCTCGTCGCCGCCGGGCTGCGTGGCGATGCGGATCAGTACGTCGCTGGGCGCGCCAATCCCCTGCACTTCGACGTCGCCAAGCCCGAGCGCGGAAACCTTGGAGCGGATATCGGCCAGGTCCGCCGTCGGCTGATGGCTGCGGATCTCGATGACCGTGCCGCCCTTGAAGTCGATCCCCTGGTTCAAGCCCACCGTGAACAGCAGGATGAAGGAGAGCGCCACGAGCACGAGCGTTATGGGCGTGCGGATCTTCGCCCATTTCATGAACGGGAGGTTCGTATCGTCGGGGATGAGGCGGATGGGCATGGTGTTTTCCGATCAGAGCGGCACGACCTTGGGCCGCCAGCGGCGGACCCAGGTTGCCACGATCAGTCGCGTGACGAGGAAGTTGGTGAACAACGTGCTGAGGATGCCGATGCAGAGCGTGACGGCAAATCCGCGGATCGGACCGGCGCCGAGCGCGAACAGCGCGATGCCGGCGATGAGGCCCGTCAGATGCGAGTCGACGATGGTTGCGAGCGCGCGGCTGAAACCCGCCTCGATGGCCGTGATGGTCGAGCGCCCTGACTTCGCCTCCTCGCGCATGCGCTCGTAGATGAGCACGTTGGCGTCGACCGCCATGCCCATCGTCAGCACGATGCCGGCGATGCCGGGCAGCGTCAGCGTCGCTCCGAGCGCCGAAAGGATGCCGATCATGAGGATATTGTTCGCCATGAGCGTCACGACGGCGAACCACCCGAGAAGGCCGTAGAAGACGACCATGAAGATAGCGATGAGCACCGCCGCGACGGCCGCGGCGATGGCGCCGGCGCGGATCGAATCCTGTCCGAGGCTCGGACCGACCGTGCGCTCCTCCACGATCGTCAGCTTGGCGGGGAGCGCGCCGGAACGCAGCACGATCGCAAGGTCGTTCGCCTCCTCGGTCGTGAAGTTGCCGGAGATCTGGCCCGAGCCGCCGAGGATCGGCTCGTTGATGCGCGGGGCGGACACGACCACGTTGTCCAGCACGATGGCGAAGGGGCGGCCGACATTCTCCTGCGTCAGGCGGCCGAAGCGGAGCGCCCCCTGCTGGTTGAAGCGGAAGCTCACCACGGGCTCGTTGGTGCGGCTGTCGAAGGCCGGCTGCGCGTCAGTCAGGTCCTCGCCGTCGACGGTGGCGCGGCTCGAGGTCTGCACCCAGAATTTCTGATTCTGGTTCTTTTGCTCGGCGAGTTCCTCGCAATCGAGCGGCGGGCGCTGGCCTGAGCCCGTCGGCTGTTCGTCGCAAAGAAGACGGAACTGCAGTTTCGCCGTCTTGTTGAGGATATCGTTGAGGCGGCTCGAATCCTGAAGACCCGGCACCTGCACCACGATCCGGTTCAAGCCTTCCCGCTGGATGGAGGGCTCGGTCGTGCCAAGCGCGTTGACGCGCTTGTCCAGAATCTCCAGCGACTGCTCGATAGCGCGGCCGACCTTCGCCTCGATGCCGGCATTGGTCATGGTGAAGGTGACCTGGCTGCCCTGCCGGGCCACCTCGAACTCGGTCGACGCCGCACCCTGGCCGAACAGCCCGGTATTGACGGGGCGTGCCAAGGCCCTCAGCGCTTCAAAGGCCTTGTCGCCGTCCGCCTCGTTGGTGATCCGGACAGCTACGACGTTGCCGTTGCGGCCCAGTCCGGAATAGGCAATCCGCTGCTCGCGGAGCGCCTGGCGGATATCGCCGATGAGCTGCTTGGCGAGCTGATCGCGAAGCTCGTTCTGATCGACCTCCAGCATGACGTGGCTGCCGCCCTGGAGATCCAGCCCCAGCACGAGCGGCGAGCGCGGCAGGAAGCCGGGCAGGCTCTGCCGCATGGATTGCGGCATGAAGTTGGGCAGGGTCGCCAGCAGGCCCCAGAGGAGCACCGCCGCGATGACGCCAATCTTCCAGTTGGCGAAGTGCAGCATGGGCTCGCCTACTTCTTGGCCGGCTCGTCCTTCACCGGCTCACCCTTGGAACGTACTTCCGAAATGGCGTTCTTCTGGAACCGCATGCGGACATTCTCAGCCACTTCCACAAGCACTTCATTGTCATCGACGACCTTGTTGATCTTGCCGATGACGCCGCCGCTCATCACCACGACGTCGCCGCGCCGGACGTTCTTCACCATCTCCTGGTGCTCCCGGACCCGCTTCTGCTGCGGGCGGATGAGAAGGAACCAGAACACGCCCATGATCATCACAAGCGGCAGGATCATGCCGACGATGGAGTCCATCCCGGAGCCGGCGGCCTGGGCGTAAGCTGGGGTGATGAACATCGAGGCTCCTGTTTCCACGTGCAGCGACCGCCAAGCCGCCAAATCTGGCGCGCCCTACGGGAATCGAACCCGTCTCTCCAGCGTGAAAGGCTGACGTCCTAACCGATAGACGAAGGGCGCAGCGGCATTCCCGTCGGGGAGCCACTTAGCTAGTGGCCATAGCCGACCCGCGCAAGCCGAGCAAGCCGCGCGTTCCTTCGGAAAGGCTGCATCTCTCTGACGCGACGCGTCAGGGACAGGTCGGCTGCTTCAGAATATCCACGCTGGCGAGCTTTCCGGCGAGCGAGAACTCGCTGTAGTTCATGACGAGGTCGCCGGCGATCCCATTGTCATACATGCGGAAACTGATCTGGTGGGCGGGTGTCTCCTCGCCGGCGCCCGGACCTGAGGGGTAATAGCTCAGGGTCACAGGCCAGGACGGCACCGACTTCAGCGCCGAAGCAGCGTCGCCTTTTACCGAGTCCGGCAACGGCTGCTCGCTTCGCAGGCCGATGAAGGTGATCGCCAGAAGGGTCTTGGAACCCTCCGAACCATCATAGACCAGCGATTCGTCGCGTGTTTCCCCAAGCCGTGCCTGCTCGATCAGATGCTTCTGATGCGCCACGGGAAAGACGATGCGCGCCGGGAGCTTGAATACCTCTTCCTTGGGCTTCGAGGTCTTTCCGCTGCCCTCTCCGCCACCCTTTCCAGCGTCGGCGCTGACGAGCGTTTCCTCCTCGAGGCGGGTGTCCACATACTGCCGCTGGGCATAGCGCATGCTCGACCCGTCCCCTGCCTCCCACGAGCTCGAGCGGCTGTCCACGGTGCGCGAGCGGCCGGCGGAAAGGGTGAACTGATTGACGATGCGGAAGCCGATGGACCAGCCCTCGCATTCCGACCCCGTAACCTCCACCACCATGCGGCCGGACGCGCCGGTGATGCCCGATCGATCGTTGGCCGATTTCAGGGAAATGTCGTAGACCGCCCGGTGGGCGGCAAGCTGGATCGGCGCCGCGGCGGCCGGAACGGCGCCTCCGATCCACAAGACGGAAACCAGGATGCAAATTGTCGCTCGGTGCGCCATGCCTATTGCGTTGCCTTGCCTGTCATGCCGATTGAACAAACCACGCCGGCGAAGCCCGCCGGCGCACTTCCGGGCTCCAGCATAGAGGGTCGAAGCCGATGCCAGCAAGCGCGCAGGGCAAGCCGAAGGTGGTCGTGAGCCGCAAGCTGCCTCAGGACGTGGAGGAGCGGCTCGCCAAGCTGTTCGATTGCCAGCTCAACGCCGACGACAAGCTTTTCACGGGCGATGAGCTGGCGCAATTGTCGCAGGGCGCGGACGGGCTTCTCGTCTGCCCCACCGACAAGCTGACTGCGGAGGTCATCGGCGAGCTGCCGGACAGCCTGAAGGTTATCGCGACCTTCTCGGTCGGCTATGACCATATCGACGTCAAGGCCGCCAAGGCGCGAGGCCTGCCGGTCACCAACACGCCGGACGTGCTCACGGATGCAACCGCGGATATCGCTATGCTGCTCATGCTCGGCGCGGCGCGCGGCGCCTCGTGGGGCGAACGCATGGTCCGGGAGAAGCGCTGGGGCGCCTGGGCACCGACGCAGCCGCTCGGCGCGGACGTGACCGGCCAGCGGGTCGGAATCCTCGGCATGGGCCGCATCGGGCGCGCCTTCGCCAGGCGCGCGGCGGCCTTCGACATGAAGATCCACTACCACAACCGCTCAAGGCCGAAGGAGGAGCCCGTCCCGGGCGCCGTCTATCACGCGACCTTCGAGGCGATGCTGCCGAACTGCGATTTCCTGTCGCTCCATTGCGCCTCGACGCCCGAGACGCGCGGCATCGTGAACGAGCGCACCATGGCCCTCCTGCCGGAT
Source organism: Parvibaculaceae bacterium (assembly GCA_050181295.1). Taxonomy (GTDB): domain Bacteria; phylum Pseudomonadota; class Alphaproteobacteria; order Rhizobiales; family Aestuariivirgaceae; genus JBFXDI01. Next base: position 20,412 of record JBFXDI010000004.1, read on the forward strand.
GGCGCCATCCTCGTGAACAGCGCGCGCGGCGACGTGGTGGACGACGACAGCGTCATCGCTGCCCTGAAGTCCGGAAAGCTCGCAGCCGCCGGCCTCGACGTCTTCAAGGGCGAGCCCAACATCGATCCGCGCTACCGCGATCTCGAGAACGTCTTCCTGCTGCCGCATCTGGGCTCGGCCACGCGCCGCACGCGCAGCGGCATGGGGCATCGCGCGGTCGACAACCTGGAAGCCTTCTTCGCCGGAAAAACGCCGGGAGACCTGGTGACGGGGTAGCCGCTGCGAAATTGCAACCGTCATGCCCGGCCTTGAGCCGGGCATCCTTTTCGGCATTTCAAGAAGATTGCCGGGTCAAGCCCGGCAATGACGGGTGGTTTGGCTCTATTTTTGTCCCGCCGCGACCTCCTCGCCCGTGAGCTCGCCCAGAAGCTCCTCGAAGTCCTTGGCCTCGCGGAAGTTCTTGTAGACGGAGGCGAAGCGCACATAGGCGACGTCGTCGAGGCCTCGCAGCGCCTCCATGACCAGCTTGCCGACCGTCTCCGACTTGACGTCGTTCTCGCCGAGACTTTCCAGGCGACGCACAATGCCCGACACCATGCGCTCGACGCGATCGGGATCGACGGGACGTTTCCTAAGCGCCACCTGGATCGAGCGCATGAGCTTGTCGCGGTCGAACGGCACCCGGCGACCGGAGCGCTTGACCACCTGCAGCTCGCGAAGCTGGACGCGCTCGAAGGTCGTGAAGCGGCCGCCGCAATCCGGGCAATGCCGGCGCCGCCTGATGGCGGCCCCGTCCTCGCTCGGCCGGCTGTCCTTCACCTGCGTGTCGGCATTGCCGCAATAGGGGCAGCGCATTCCGGTCCTTGCGGAAGAAGAAGTCGATGGGCCTCAGCCGTAGATCGGGAAGCGGTCGGTGAGCGCCACCACCTTCCCCTTCACGGCCTTCTCGACGGCACCATTGCCTTCTTCGCCGTGCTTCGCAAGTCCGTCGAGCACCTCGGTGATGAGCGCGCCCACTTCGCGGAACTCCGCCGCTCCAAAGCCGCGCGTCGTGCAGGCCGGAGAGCCCAGACGGATGCCGGAGGTGACCGCGGCCTTCTCGGGATCGTAGGGAATGCCGTTCTTGTTGACGGTGATGTTGGCGCGCCCGAGCGCGATCTCGGCCGCCTTGCCGGTGAGCTTCTTGGGCCGGAGATCGACAAGCATGAGGTGCGTGTCCGTGCCGCCGGAGACGATGTCGAACCCGCCCTGCTTCATCGCCTCGGCCAGAACCTTGGCGTTCTCGGCAACGGCGCGCGCATAGGCCTTGAACTCGGGTCGCAGGGCCTCGCCGAAGGCCACAGCCTTGGCGGCGATGACATGCATGAGCGGGCCGCCCTGCAGCCCCGGGAAGACCGCCGAGTTGATCTTCTTGCCGATCTCCTCGTCGCGCGAGAGGACCATGCCGCCGCGCGGGCCCCGCAGCGTCTTGTGGGTCGTTGTCGTCACGACATGCGCATGCTCGAGCGGATTGGGATGGATGCCGCCCGCGACAAGGCCGGCGAAGTGCGCCATGTCGACCATGTACCAGGCGCCGACCTCATCGGCGATCCGGCGCATGCGCGCAAAATCGATGATGCGAGGATAGGCAGAGCCGCCGCCCAGGATCAGCTTCGGCTTGTGCTCACGGGCCAGCCGCTCGACCTCGTCATAGTCGATACGGTGGTCGTCGCGCTTCACGCTGTAGGGCACGACGTTGAACCACTTGCCCGACTGGCTGACGGGCGAGCCGTGGGTCAGATGGCCGCCGGCGGCCAGGTTGAGGCCGAGGAAGGTGTCGCCCGGCTTCATGAGCGCGAAGAACACCGCCTGGTTGGCCTGCGCGCCCGAATGCGGCTGGACGTTCGCGAAGGAGCAGTCGAAGAGCTTTTTCGCCCTTTCGATCGCCAGCTCCTCGGCGATATCCACATACTGGCAGCCGCCATAGTAGCGCCGGCCGGGATAGCCCTCGGCATACTTGTTGGTGAGAACCGAGCCCTGAGCCTCCAGCACCGCTTTGGAAACGATGTTCTCCGACGCGATGAGTTCGATCTCGTGCTGCTGCCGTCCGAGCTCTTTTTTAAGCGCGGCGGCGATTTCGGGGTCGCTTTCGGCAACGGTGTGGCTGAAGAACCCGTCGAATGCCGCTTCCGTAGCGGCCTTTGCCCGTGCGCTCATGGAGATCCCCTTCCTCGAAAGCCGCCATTCTATAGCGGCCGCATCACTATTCTTGTGGCCAAACCATCCCGCGATTCAACATGGGCATCCACGATGCGGTAGCCGGAAGGGCGCGGCACGTCGTCGCGAGATTGGGGATATTCGCCGGGAGATCGCGCTCAGGCAGCGCGGCGCAACACCAGCCTCGCCCATAGATGATCGAGGACGGATGCCAGTTCCTCGATGAGCGCCGCGCCATGAAACGGCGTCGGGGTAAGACGGATGCGTTCCGTGGTGCGGGGCACGGTCGGGTAGTTGATCGGCTGCGCATAGAGCGAGAACTCGCGCAGGAGCGCGTCCGAAATGGATTTGCAGAGCACCGGGTCCCGCACCATCACCGGCACGATGTGGCTCGGGGACAGCGCCACCGGAAGCCCACGGCGGCCGAGCGCCGACTTGAGCATGGCGGCGTGACGCTGCTGGAGACGCCGCTCCTCCTGGCTCGTCTTCAGGTGCCTCACGCTCGCGAGCGCGCCTGCCGCCAGAACCGGCGCGAGCGAGGTCGTGAAGATGAAGCCCGGAGCATGGCAACGGATCGCGTCGATCAGAGGCTCGGAGCCCGCGATATAGCCTCCCATGACCCCGAAGGCCTTGGCGAGCGTCCCTTCGATCACGTCGATCTCGCGCGCCACGCCGTCGCGCTCAGCGATGCCGGCGCCGGTCCGGCCATACATGCCGACGGCATGCACCTCGTCGAGATAGGTCAGGGCGCCGTATTTCCCCGCCAGGGCGCAGATGTCGGCGATCGGGGCAATGTCTCCGTCCATCGAGTAGACGGACTCGAAGGCGACGATCTTGCCCCTGCCCGCCGGCAGGGCGCGGAGCTTCGCTTCCAGATCGGCGAGATCATTGTGCCGCCAGATCACGCGCTCGCAGCCCGCCTGCCTTATGCCGTCGATCATCGAGGCATGGTTCTTCTCGTCCGACAGGATCACGCAGTCCGGGATCAGGCGACCCAAGGTCGAGAGCGCGGCGGCGTTCGCCATGTAGCCGGAATTGAACAGGAGCGCCCGTTCCTTGCCGTGCAGGCCGGCCAACTCGGCCTCGAGCTCGACATGGTAGTGCGAGGTGCCGGAGATGTTGCGCGTGCCGCCGGAGCCCGCGCCGCAGGCGTCGAGCGCCTCGCGCATGGCGTCGAGGACGACCGGATGCTGCCCCATTCCGAGGTAGTCGTTGGAGCACCAGACGGTGACTTCGCGCTCGCCAGCCGGGCCGAACCAGGTGGCACGCGGGAAAGCGCCCCGGATGCGCCTCAGATCGGCGAATTCGCGATAACGGCCCTCCCGCTTGAGCGCGGAGACGGAGTTTCTGAACAGGGCGTCGTATTGCATGGACGGCGACTTCCTTCCGCCCCAGCAAGCCACCCCGCGCCTGAACGGCAGGTGAACCGATTGGTTTTACCGAGCCACCTTCTCTCACACCCAGCGGAAGACCGCGACTGCGTACAGGATGGCGATCCCGAGCGGCGCCCAGAGCGGCGTCCCGACGAGGCCCAGCCATGCAAGGAAGATGAAGGCGCTGCCGAGCAGCGAGATGAACAGCCGATCCCCCCGTGTCGTGTCGAGCCCGAGGATGCCATGGCGTGGGGCGCCGCCGGGGGAGATGGCCTCCCACACCGTCATGCCGATAAGGCAGAGAAGAATGAACGAGAAGAAGGCGGCCGTCGGCCACGTCCAGGCCATCCAGGAAAGGAAGGTGTGCTCCATCGTCCTCTCCTTACACCCGTCCGAGGGCAAAGCCCTTGGCGATGTAGTTGCGCACGAAGTAGATGACGATCGCGCCGGGCACGATGGTGAGCGTGCCCGCCGCAGCGAGGAGGCCGAGCTCATACCCCGACGTGCTTGCGGTCCGCGTCATGGTCGCGGCGATCGGCTTGGCGGCAACGGAGGTCAGCGTCTTCGCGAGCAGCAGCTCGACCCAGGAGAACATGAAGCAGAAGAAGCAGGCGACGCCGATGCCCGCCGCGATGGTGGGCACGAAAATCTTCAGGAAGAAGCTCCAGAAGGAGTGGCCGTCTACGTAGGCCGTCTCGTCGAGCTCCTTGGGCACGCCCGACATGAAGCCCTCGAGGATCCAGACCGCCAGCGGCACGTTGAAGAGCGTGTGCGCGAGCGCCACGGCAAGCGTCGTGTCGAACAGTCCGACCGCCGAATAGAGCTGCAGGAACGGCAGCGCGAAGACCGCCGGCGGCGCCATGCGGTTGGTCAGGAGCCAGAAGAAGAGGTGCTTGTCGCCGAGGAAGCGGTAGCGCGAGAAGGCGTAGGCCGCCGGCAGCGCCACGGCGACCGACAGGATCGTGTTGATCACCACGTAGGTGATCGAGTTCACGTAGCCCATGTACCAGGTCGGATCGGAGAAGATCTTCGCATAGTTCTCGAGCGTGAAGTTGCGCGGCCACAACGTGAAGGCGCCGAGGATCTCGTTCGTCGTCTTGAACGACATGTTCACGAGCCAATAGATCGGCAGCATCAGGAACACGATGTAGAGGGTCGGCACCAGCCAGGTCGCGCGTCGCATTAGCGGGCCTCGTTGCGCATCATGAGGGTGTAGAAGAGCCAGCTCAGCAGCAGGATGATCAGGAAGTAGATGATCGACATGGCGCCTGCGGGGCCGAGGTCGAACTGGCCGAGCGCGATCTTCTGGAGGTCGATCGAGAGGAAGGTCGTCGAGTTTCCCGGGCCGCCGCCCGTCAGCACCACGGCTTCCGTGTAGATCATGAAGGAGTCCATGAACCGCAGCAGGATGGCGATGGTGAGGACGTATTTGAGCTTCGGAAGCTGGATGTAGCGGAAGACGGCCCAGGACCGCGCGCCGTCGACCTTGGCCGCCTGATAGTAAGCATCGGGTATCGAGACGAGGCCCGCATAGCAAAGCAGCACCACGAGCGATGTCCAGTGCCAGACATCCATGAGCACCATGGTGAACCACGCGGCGAAGGGCTGGCGCGTGTAGTTGTAGTTGAAGCCCAGCGTATTGAGCGCGCGGCCGAGGAGCCCGATGTCGGGAAGCGCCAGGATGTTCCACATCGCGCCGACGACGTTCCAGGGGATGAGCAGCGGCAGCGCCATGAGCACGAGGCAAACCGAAACCCAGGGCCCCTTGCGGGGCATGGCGAGAGCAATGGCGAGGCCGAGCGGTATCTCGATCGCGAGCACTATCCCCGTGAACAGGAGCTGGCGGCCGAGCGCGGCGTGAAAGCGTTCGGAGCGGAGCACCTGCTCGAACCACTGCACGCCGGCCCAGAAGAAGACGTTGTCGCCGAACGTCTCCTGGACGGAGAAGTTCACGACCGTCATCAGCGGAATGATGGCGTTGAAGGCCACCAGCGCCACGACGGGCAGGACGAAGAACCAGGCCTTCTGATTGACGGTCTTGTTCATGCCCCCTGCCCCACGATCCAGCCGTCCTCGTAGACGCGCGCGTGGCCAGGATCGAAGCGAAGATGCGCGGCACCCTCGGGCACGCCCACTCCTTCCGGCACCAAGAGCTTGATCGTGCGTCCCTCGCTCAGGGCGTCGACGATGCGGAAGCGTCCGGCGTCGGAGACCCGTGTCACGAGAGCGGGAATGCCCTCATTGGCGAAGCGGACGAACTCCGGACGCACGCCGAGCTCCAGTCCCTTTCCGTCACCCCGATATGCGGCGGCATTGCTGGTCTCGACGGCATGCCGGCCGAAAAACGCCTTTCCTTCCCGCACACCACAGGGAAGCACGTTCATGCCCGGCGAGCCGATGAAATGCCCGACGAAGGTGTGCTTCGGCCGCTCGAAAAGCTCCACCGGCGTGCCGATCTGGACGATCTCGCCGTCCTTCATCACCACCACCTCGTTCGCGAAGGTCAAGGCTTCCGTCTGGTCATGCGTGACGTAGATCATGGTGCGGCGGATGCGCGAATGCAGCTCCTTCAGCTTCGAGCGCAGGATCCACTTCAGATGCGGGTCGATCACGGTTAGCGGCTCATCGAACATGATGACGTTCACGTCCGACCGCACGAGCCCGCGGCCGAGCGAGATCTTCTGCTTGCCGTCCGCGGTGAGGTTGGAAGCGCGGCGGGCGAGCATGCCATCGAGCTCGAGCATGGCCGCGATCTCGCGCACCCGGCGGTCCACGTCCGGCTCCGGCACCGCGCGGTTGCGCAGCGGGAAGGCCAGATTGTCGTAGACGGTCATCGTGTCGTAGATGACCGGGAACTGGAATACCTGCGCGATGTTGCGCTGCTCGGGTGTGAGGTCGGTCACGTCCCTGCCGTCGAACAGGATGCGACCCTCGGTCGGGCGGAGAAGGCCCGAGATCAGGTTGAGGAGCGTTGTTTTCCCGCAGCCCGAGGGTCCGAGCAGTGCGTAGGCACCCCCGTCCGCGCATTCGAGGGTGAGGCGCTTCAGCGCCCAGTCCTCGTCGCCCTTGGGTCGCTCGACGTAGCTGTGGCGGATGTTCTCGAGGGTGAGCTTCGCCATCAGCCCCGGCCTCCGACCAGCCTGCCATCGGGCCCGAAGAAGAAACTGCGCTCGACATCGACCGAGAGACGCGCAAGGTCGCCGACGGCGAAGGGATGAATGCCGTGCGACTGGGAAACCCAGGTGGCGCCGTCCAGATCGAAATGGATGACGCTTTCGGAGCCGGAGAGCTCGGCGACGAGGACCTTGCCTTCCAGAGAGGCCCGGCCGCCACTGGCCGCAGGCGTGATGTGGTGCGGCCGGATGCCGATCGTGTAGTCGCCGTCCGGCAGCCGTGCCGCGCTCTCGCCCACGGGCCAGCGTACGGCGCCGCCGATCAGGAGCTCGCTTCCGCGCTTGGTGACCTTCGCCGTGTTGATCGGAGGATCGGAGAAGACCCTGGCGCTCAGAAGGTCGGAAGGATTGCGATAGATTTCGGACGTAAGTCCGAACTGCACCACACGGCCTTCGTGCAAGGTCGCCGTTCTGCCGCCGAAAAGAAGCGCCTCGGAAGGCTCGGTCGTGGCATAGACGACGATGCAGTTGCGGTCCGCAAAGAGCCTCGGCAGCTCGTCGCGCATTTCCTCGCGAAGCTTGTAGTCGAGGTTCGCCAACGGCTCGTCGAGAAGCACGATATCCGCATCCTTCACGATGGCGCGCGCGATCGCCGTCCGCTGCTGCTGGCCGCCCGACAGCTCGGATGGCCGGCGCTTGAGCATGGGCGTGAGGCGCAGGAGCGCGGCGGCCTTCTCCACCCGCGCCTCGACCTCCGGCTTCGGCAGTCCCGCGACCCGCAGCGGCGAGGCGATGTTCTCGAACACGGAGAAGTTGGGATAGTTGATGAACTGCTGGTAGACCATCGCGACATTGCGCTTCTGGACCGGCAGTCCAGTCACGTCCTTGCCGCGGAAGCGGATCTCCCCCTCCGTCGGCCGGTCGAGCCCCGCGATGAGCTGCATGAGCGTCGTTTTGCCGGCGAGCGTCGGCCCGAGGAGAATGTTGAACGTACCCTCCTCGAGCACGAGATCGGTCGGATAGATGTGCGTTGAGGCGCCCACCTGCTTGGTGACGCCCCGGAGCTCAAGTGACATTCCACCGCTCACGATGCTGCCTCCGGGAGCCGAGCTCCCGGAGGTGCTGTCGTTCAGCCTACTGGGCAGCCCAGCGTTTCACCAGCTCGTCATAGGAGACGGTCTGGCCCTGCTCCTTCTCGTTCTCGAGCTTGGCCGCCGGTCCGCCTTCCTTGCCAAGCCACTCGGAGGCGTCCTTCTCCTCGTTGAGGCGAGGGCCGCAGCCTCCGTAGGTTTTGGCCTGCTCGTCGGCCGCCTGCATGCGGGCCATGGTCTGGTCCATCTCTGATGCAAGACGGTCCATGGCCTGCTGAGGCGTGAAGGCGCCCGAATTCACGTCGCCGATCTGCTGCCACCAGATCTGCGCGAGCTTCGGATAGTCGGGCACGTTGATGCCGGTCGGCGTCCAGTTCACCCGGTCAGGCGAGCGGTAGAACTCGACCAGGCCGCCGAGCTTCGGCGCACGGTCCGTGAAGGACTGATGCCGGATGGTGGAGTCGCGGATGACCGTCAGGCCTACCTGGCTCTTCTTCACGTCCACCGTCTTGGAGACGACGAACTGGGCATAGAGCCAGGCCGCCTTGCGGCGATCGACGGGCGTGGACTTGAAGAGTGTCCAGGAGCCCGTGTCCTGGTAGCCGAGCTTCATGCCCTCCTTCCAGTAGGGACCGTGCGGCGAGGGCGCCATCCGCCAGAGCGGCGTGCCGGTGTCGTCGACGGTATTGTTGCCCTCGCTCTTGGGAGCAACCATGCTTGCCGTGAAGGCCGTGTACCAGAAGATCTGCTGCGCCACGTTGCCCTGGCTCAGCGCCGGCAGCGACTGATAGAAGTCGAGATCGGCAGCGCCGGGAGGCGCATATTTTCTCAGCCACTCGTCCCATTTCGCGATGGCGTAGACGGAGGCCGGAGCGTTGGCGCCGCCGCCGCGCGTGATCGAGGCGCCCTGCGGATTGCAGGAACCTTCCTCCATGCGGATGCCCCATTCGTCGATCGGCCGGCCATTGGGCAGGCCGGGCGAGGTGGAGCCCGCCATGGAGAGCCAGGCGTCGGTCATGCGCCAGCCGAGGTCCGGCGCTCGCTTGCCGTAGTCCATGTGACCGTAGATGCGGACGCCGTCGACCTCCTTCACGTCGTTGGTGAAGAACTCGGCGATGTCCTCGTAGGCCGACCAGTTGACCGGCACGCCCAGGTCATAGCCGTACTTGGCCTTGAACTTCTCCTGGATCTCCGGCTTGTCGAACCAGTCCTTGCGGAACCAGTAGAGGTTCGCGAACTGCTGGTCGGGAAGCTGCCAGAGCTTGCCGTCGGGACCGGTGGTGAACGACTTGCCGATGAAGTCATCGACATCGAGCCCCGGATTGGTCACGTCCTTGCCCTCGCCCGCCATCCAGTCGGTGAGGTTCACGGCACTTTGCAGGCGCGAGTGGGTGCCGATGAGATCGGAATCGTTGATGTAGGCGTCATACAGGTTGCGGTTGGTCTGCATCTGGGTCTGGACGGCCTGCACGACCTCGCCCTCGCCCAGAAGCTGGTGATTCACCTTGATGCCGGTGATCTCCTCGAACGCCTTGGTGAGCGTCTGGGATTCATAGGTGTGCGTCGGAATCGTTTCCGACAGCACGTTGATCTCCATGCCCTTGAACGGCTCGGCCGCCTTGATGAACCATTCCATCTCCTTCATCTGCTCTTCCTGCGAGAGCGTTGAAGGCTGAAACTCTGACTCGATCCACTTCTTCGCGGCCTCGCTGTCCGCGAAGGCAGAGGGCGAGCCGAGCGCCATCACAAGCGCCGCCACCGATACGGTATGTCGGATCGACATTCCCTTTCCTCCTTCGTCCCGTGCGCTTTTGATTTTTCTGTCCGGAACCCTGCGCACATGGCGGTTCCGTCCATCCGTTTGCCGGGAAGGCTCAGGCCGCGGGAGCCGCGGCTGCGTCCTCGCCCAGCCAATCCATGAACCTCCGCCGCTCCTCGGCCCCGAAGCGCAGCCCGAGCTTGGAGCGGCGCCAGAGCATGTCGCCTGCCGTCCGCGCCCATTCGTTTTCCATGAGATAGCGCGCTTCGCGCTCGTAGAAGTCGGCTCCGAAACGCGCCCCCATATCCTCGAGGCGCCGCACGCCGTCGAGCAATGCGAATGCTCGCGTCCCATAGGCGCGGGCCAGCCGCCGCGCATGCGAAGGCGCCATCCCGGAGCAGGCCGACGCCACACGCTCCACGAGGCCCTGAAACCCGTCCACGGGGAAGTCGCCGCCCGGAAGCGGAGCGCTCTCCGTCCAAGGTCCGGCGTTGAACCGGAGAAGCGGCTGAAGCTTCTCGAGGGCGGCCTCGGCGAGCTTGCGGAAGGTCGTGATCTTGCCGCCAAAGATATTGAGCACCGGCGCGCCGCCTGCCGTATCGAGATCGAGCACATAGTCGCGCGTAAGGCTGCTCGCCTCGCTCTGCCCGTCGTCGTAGAGCGGGCGGACGCCGGCATAAGTGTGGACGATGTCGTCCTGCCTCACCGGACGTGCAAAATATTCGCTTGCGGCGTCGCAGAGGTAGGACCGCTCCTCCTCGCTGATCTCGACGGTTTCGAGGTCGCCTCGAAAGTCGACATCGGTGGTGCCGATGAGCGTGAAGTCGCCCTCGTAGGGAATGGAGAAGACGATGCGGCCGTCGCGGTTCTGGAAAATGTAGCAGCGATCGTGATCGTAGAGCCGCCTGACGATGATGTGGCTTCCCTTGACCAGGCGTATGGTGGCGCCGGCCTTTCCCCGCACGATATCCGTGAGCACGCGGCCCGCCCAAGGGCCGGCCGCGTTCACCAGCGCTCGCGCCTTCGCCTCGGAAACACGTCCCGTCTCGGTGTCGCGCAGCGTAACGGTCCAGGCCTCCGGGCCGCGCCTCGCGCCAACCACCTCGGTGCGGGTGAGGATCCTGGCGCCACGCTCGCGCGCGTCGATGGCATTCAGCACGACGAGCCGGGAATCCTCCACCCAGCAGTCGGAATACTCGAAGCCTTGCGTGAACTGCGGCTTCAGCGGCCCACCCGCCAGATCGAGGGAGCGGGTGCCGGGGAGCAGATCGCGCCCGCCTATATGGTCGTAGAGAAAGAGGCCGATGCGCAGAAGCCACTGCGGCCGCAAGCCCTCGTGATGCGGGAGGACGAAACGAAGCGGCCAGATAATGTGTGGCGCTGACCTCAGCAGCACCTCGCGCTCGATCAGCGACTCCCGCACGAGGCGGAACTCGTAGTGCTCGAGATAGCGCAGCCCGCCGTGGATGAGCTTGGTCGAGGCCGAGGACGTGCCGGAAGCCAGGTCCTCCTTCTCGTAAAGCAGCACCGAGAGGCCCCGTCCCGCCGCGTCACGGGCGATGCCGCAGCCGTTGATGCCGCCGCCGATGATGAGGAGATCGCTCTCCACGCCCATCGCCTCCCCTCGCTGCAACGCAGCATTTACTTTCGTTCTTGGCCCCAAGATCGAAAGTAAACGAAAATGAAATGGCGAGCAAGCAGCGGTCAAACGCTCGCGATGAAAGGCGGCGTGGCGAGCAGATCGGTTTCAACGACCTCGGTCTGGCCCGCCCGGCAAACCTCGCGAAAGGTCTCCGAGGCGAGACGGTTTGTGACGAAGGTACCGATCTCGGAGATATGAGCGATGCGGGCCGGAGCGCTGCGGGAGAACTTGGTCGAGTCCGCAACGAGGATCACGTCGCGCGCGTTCGCCATGATCGCCTGGGAAACCCGCACCTCGCGCAGATCGTAGTCCAAGAGCGCCCCATCCTCCTCGATGGCCGAGGCGCCGATGATGGCGTAGTCGACCTTGAACTGGCGAATGAAGTCGACGGCGGTCTCGCCGACGATGCCGCCGTCGGAGCGGCGAACGACGCCGCCGGCAATGATGACCTCGATCTGCCCATATGGTCGTAATACACTGGCAACATTGATGTTATTCGTGATGACCAGCAGGTCGCGGTGTTGCCGCAAGTGCTGAGCCACGGCCTCGGTCGTGGTTCCGATGTTGATGAAGAGCGAGCAGTTCTCGGGGATCAGGCTCGCCGCGGCCCGGCCGATCGCATCCTTTTCCTCCCGGGCGATTTCCCGGCGCGCATCGTAGCCGACGTTCTGGAGCCCGAAGGCCAGGACGGCGCCTCCGTGGACGCGCGCCATGACCTTGCTCTCGCACAGTTCGTTCAGATCCTTGCGGATGGTCTGGGGCGAGACATCGAAGCGGCGCGCCAGGCCATCCACGGTCACCCGTCCGTCCGCGCGCGCGAGATCCAGGATAGCCTGCTGGCGGTCCGACGGCACGATCTTCGCCCTTTCGAATAAGCTTCGAATTGGTTCGTTCTATCACGACCCTGCTCCAACCGCCACCGATGCTGGAAGGCTGCTCGACAAGCAGCCCTCCTGCCCGTTAACTGTGGGCCGGCATCGGGGTCCCTCTCCGTCCGCCCGCACCTTGGCAATTTTCTCTTCAGGAGGTCAGCATGTCGGATGTCGCTTCCCAGGCTCACGCACAGCCCTACAGCCCGTTGCGGCTGAAAGACCGCTCGCTCGCGTGGCAGGCAGGGGCCGTGGTGCTCGGAACGCTGTTTCTAACGCTTTCCTCCTATATCGAAGTGCCGATGATCCCGGTGCCGATGACCATGCAGACATTCGCGGTCACGCTCGTGGGCGCGCTCTACGGCTGGCGGCTCGGCGCCATCACCATCATCGCGTGGCTTCTCGAAGCCGTTGCGGGGCTGCCGGTGCTGGCCGGAGGAGCATCGGGCCTTCACCACTTCGCCGGGCCGACGGGCGGCTATCTCCTCGCCTTTCCCATCGCCGGCGCCGTTGTGGGCTGGCTTGCGGAGCGCGGATGGAACGGGCATCGGGTCGTCCTGGCCTTCCTCGCCATGCTGCTTGGAAATGCCCTCTGCCTGGTTGTCGGTGGGGCGTGGCTGGCCACGCTGATCGGACTGGAGAAGGCCATCCTTCTCGGCGTCGCGCCGTTCATCCTTGGCGGCATCCTCAAATCCGCCCTCGGCGCGGCCGTCCTCAAGGCGGTGGCCCCACGCAAGCCTGCCGCTTGAAGGCTGTTCTCCAGCTTCACTTTCCGCTTCCCCGCCCCCGCCGGATCGGCCAGACTGGCGGCGGCTGGGGCGGCGGAAAGGAAGCCGGCCATGACTGGCGCCGATATCGCGGCGTGCATGCCCGACCATCTGCACTGGTTCAGCCAGCAGATCCTCGAATATTATCTGTCGGGACGCATCAGCACGGGAGAATTCCTGCGCTGGTTCCACATGCCCAATTCCGACTATCTCAAGTCCAGCGCCTGCATCACGCGTATTCTGGACCCCGACTATAACTATCGCGACTATGTCCCCGGCATCCTGGATGGCGTGCTGCGAAGCTGCCCCGGAAAGCCGGATTGCTTGACTTGAGGCCGGACGCGACGGATCATCCCTCGAACTCACCGCCAATCGACGGAAGCAGGCCTTGACCCAGTTCATCCGCTGGTACGACGACGCTTTGCCGGCAAATATGTGCCGCGAGATCCTGCGCCGGTTCGACGGCGATTCCCGACGGATCACGGGCAAGGTTTCGGGCAATCAGGGACCCGAGACCGATCTCAAGGCCAAGCAGACGACTGAGCTCATCCTGCCGGACTCGGGCTGGGACGACATCAAGCAGGCGCTCCAGACATCGCTCTCGGTGGGTCTCGGCCACTACCAGCGGGACGTGAAGTTCCTCGCGGGCTCCGATCATCGAGAGCTTTTCTGCGAGCCTCTGAGGGTGAAGAAATACGAGATCGGAGGCCAGTTCTCCTGGCACATCGACTGCAATTCGGCACAGAACCATACGCGCTGCCTCGCCGTGCAGTGGTACTTCAACGATGTCGCGGATGGCGGCGCCACGGAGTTCGAGGATCAGAAGGTCTCGATCCCATGCAAGGAAGGCCGCCTCGCCTTCTTCCCGGTCGCCTGGACCTACCGGCACCGCGGCGCGCCGCCGGCGAGCGGTCCCAAATACGTTTGCACGACCTTCATTCATCCGCGCTTCTGACGAGTTTTTCTCCATGGACATCAAGCAGGACGTCATTGCCGCCATCGGCAACACGCCCCTCATCAAGCTTCGCAAGGCCTCCGAGCTCACGGGCTGCACCATCCTCGGCAAGGCGGAGTTCATGAACCCCGGCCAGTCGGTGAAGGACCGGGCGGCGCTCTACATCATTCGTGATGCTCTGAAGCGTGGCGCGCTGAAACCGGGCGGCACGGTCGTGGAAGGAACGGCCGGCAACACCGGCATCGGCCTGGCGACGGTGGCGAACGCCATGGGGTTCCGCACCGTCATCGTCATTCCCGAAACGCAAAGCCGGGAGAAGAAGGACACCCTGCGCCTGCTCGGGTCGGAGCTGGTGGAGGTCCCCGCGGTCCCATACAAGAACCCCAACAATTACGTGAAGTATTCCGCCCGGCTGGCCGAGGAACTGAACCGCGCGCGCGAGGGCGGCGCGGTCTGGGCCAACCAGTTCGACAACGTCGCGAACAGGCAGGCGCATGTCGAGACGACCGGTCCCGAGATCTGGCGGCAGACGGACGGCAAGGTCGATGGCTTCGTGTCCGCCGTCGGTTCGGGCGGCACGCTCGCTGGCGTCTCGGACGCGCTCAAGGCGAAGAACCGCAAGGTCCGGATCGCGCTGGCTGACCCCCATGGCGCGGCGCTCTACAGCTACTACAAGACGGGAGAGCTCAAGGCGGAAGGTTCCTCCATCACCGAGGGCATCGGCCAGGGCCGCATCACCAGGAACATCGAAGGCGCTGCCGTGGATGACGCCTATCGCATCGCCGACGCCGAGGCGGTCCAGATCGTGTTCGACCTCCTGACCGAGGAAGGCCTCTGCATGGGCGGCTCGACCGGCATCAATGTCGCGGGCGCCATCCGGCTCGCCAAGGACATGGGGCCGGGACACACCATCGTCACGGTGCTCTGCGACTACGGCACGCGCTACCAGTCGAAGCTCTTCAACCCTGCCTTCCTGAAGGAGAAGGGCCTGCCCGTGCCGCAGTGGCTGGAGACGAAGGCTGAGGTGCCGCAGGTGTTCGCGGAAGCCGACGGAACCTAGACGAGATGACAACCGAGCTCCTCTTCCGCCAGGATGCCTATGCCCGCGACTGCGAGGCGACGGTCGTTTCGGTCAACGACCGCGGCGGCATCGTGCTCGACCGAACCGTCTTCTACGCCTCGGCGGGCGGACAGCCGGGCGACAAGGGAGAGATCGAGATCGGCGGGCGCAGAATTCCCATCGCGGCCACCGTCTATAGCGAGGACAAGCAGGCGGTCGTGCACGTCCCCTCGAGCCCGGACGCCCTGCCCCGGGCTGGCGACAGCGTGCGCGCGCTCCTCGACTGGGACTTGAGACACCGGCACATGCGCGCGCACACGGCGCTGCATCTCCTCTGCGCCAAGGTGCCGTTTCCGGTCACCGGCGGGCAGATCGGTCCGGATGGGGGACGGCTCGACTTCGATATCGACGATCCGGATGCCGTGAGCAAGGAACGCCTCACCGAGGAGATCAACCGGCTGATCGGGGAAGATCATCCGGTCGGCGAGCGGTGGATCACGGATGAAGAAATGGACCGGCGGCCTGAGCTCGTGCGCACCATGACAGTCAAGCCGCCGCGCGGGTCCGGCAAGGTCCGTCTCGTGATGATCGGCAAGGACGGCTCCGTCGATCTTCAGCCCTGCGGGGGAACACATGTGCGCTCCACGGGCGAGATTGGACGCGTCGAGGTCGACAAGATCGAGAAGAAAGGTAAGCTTAACCGCCGCATCAGGCTTGTCTTGCTCTAGCCAGCGTCAGTTCTGCTTTTAGGGAGGTGATATTGAGCGATCCCGTGGTGTCGACCGAGTGGCTGGCCGATCATCTGGAAGCGCCGGACCTGATCGTGCTCGACGCCTCATGGCATTTGCCGACCGCCAACCGGGACGCCAAAGCCGAGTATCTTGCCGAGCATGTTCCGGGCGCGCTTTTCTTCGATATCGACGAAATCGCCGACATCGACAGCCCCCTCCCCCATATGCTGCCGAGCCCCGAGAAATTCTCCTCCCGCATGCGGAGAATGGGGATCGGCGACGGCAAGCGCATCGTCGTCTATGACAGCGTCGGCCTCTTCTCCGCCGCCCGCGTCTGGTGGATGTTCCGCTATTTCGGGCACGGAGACGTCGCGATCCTGGACGGCGGGCTGAAAAAATGGAAGGCCGAGGGGCGGCCGCTCGAGGACGGCCCGCCACGCCGGCTGCAGGAGCGGCACTTCACGGCCCGCGTCCAGTCCATGATGCTCGCCGACAAGGGTGAGGTTGAGCAGGCCATCGCCGGCAAGTCCTCCCAGCTCGCCGATGCGCGCTCCGCCCCCCGCTTCACGGGCGCGGAGAAGGAACCCCGTGCAGGCGTGCGGTCCGGCCACATGCCGGGGGCCCACAACGTCCACTACGGGAGCCTCCTCAACCCCGACGGCACGCTCAAGGACAGGGAGGAGATACGGAAAATCTTCGAGGCCAGGGGCGTCGATCTCTCGAAGCCCGTGATCACGACCTGCGGCTCGGGCGTCACTGCGGCGATTCTTACCCTCGGCCTCACACAGCTCGGCCACAACCGGCATGCCCTCTATGACGGCTCCTGGGCGGAGTGGGGCCTCGAGGGGCCGACGCCCGTCGTCACCGGAGAATGATGCCCGTGGCGGGCGGCGAAGGCCGTTCGACGGTCGAGACCGTCGTGACATTCCTCGAGATGTCGGCGCCGCCATCGCTGTTCGTGCCGACGCCGGCCAATATGCGGCTGGCGCTGATGCGGACGGAGCGGATGCCGGTGCATTTCTATCGCTATCTCTACGACACGGTGGGACGCGATCACGTCTGGCTGGACCGAAAGCGCCTGAGCGATGAAGCGCTCGTGGCCGAGCTTTCGGCGCCCGGTGTCGAGATCTTCGTGCTTTATGCCGGTGGCGTTCCCGCCGGCTTCTTCGAGCTCGACCGCGCCGACGAGCCGGTCACTTGGCTGCGCTACTTCGGCATCGTCCCGGATTTTCACGGCCGTGGCCTCGGAAAGTGGCTTCTCAAGGAAGCGCTCGCCGAGGCCTGGAGAACGAACCCAAGTTCCGTGCGGGTGGAAACCTGCACGCTCGACAGCCCGCGCGCTCTGCCGCTTTATCAGCGCCTGGGCTTCGTCCCCTATGAGCGTCAGAACAAGACTATGGTGCTGGATTGACGAAACGTCACCCAGTTACAACGTTTGCTACAGCTAGCCGAAGGATGAACCTCGATGTATCGGCTCAAGATCACGAGAGTAGGTAATTCCGCAGGGGTCGTTCTACCGAAACCCGTGCTTGACAAGCTCCATCTTTCGAACGGCGATACTGTATGTCTCACCGAAACGCCGGACGGCTTCAAGCTAACGCCGCTCGACCAGGAGTTCACAAAGCAGACGGAAGCCGCCAAAGCCGTCATGCGTGAGGATCGGGATGTCTTGCGAGCGCTTGCGAAACGCTAGCCGGCGAAAGAGGCCTAAAACTTCATTGCGCTCGGAGCTAAGCGAGGAGGCGTTGGCGCAGTGGTTCCGCGCCAACGCGAGCCCGGCCTGAAGGCAGTCTAGGCGCTAGTTGCCTCAATGCAGGATCTGGCTGAGGAACAGCTTGGTCCGCTCGCTCTTCGGGTTGGTGAAGAACTCGACCGGCTCGTTCTGCTCCACGATCTGGCCCTGGTCCATGAAGATCACGCGGTTCGCCACCTGCCGAGCGAAGCCCATCTCGTGCGTCACGCAGAGCATGGTCATGCCGCTCTCGGCCAGGTCCACCATGACCTCGAGCACCTCCTTGATCATCTCCGGATCGAGGGCGGAGGTCGGCTCGTCGAACAGCATGATGCGCGGGTTCATGCAGAGCGAGCGGGCGATGGCGACGCGCTGCTGCTGGCCGCCGGAAAGCTGGCCCGGGTACTTCTTCGCCTGCTCGGGGATCTTCACCCGTTTCAGGTACTTCATGGCGGCCTCTTCGGCCTCGGCCTTCGGCATCTTTCGCACCCAGATCGGCGCCAGTGTGCAGTTCTCGAGCACGGTCAGGTGCGGGAAAAGATTGAAGTGCTGGAACACCATCCCCACCTCGCGGCGGATCTCGTCGATCTTCTTGAGGTCGTCCGTGAGCTCGATGCCGTCGACGACGATCTGGCCCTTCTGGTGCTCCTCCAGCCGGTTGATGCAGCGGATGAGCGTCGACTTGCCCGATCCCGAGGGTCCGCAGATGACGATGCGCTCGCCCTTGTAGACGGTGAGGTTGATGTCGCGCAGCACGTGGAAATCGCCATACCACTTGTTCATGCCGGAGATCTGGATCGCGACCTCGTCGGAGACCGTGAGCTTCTTGCGTGGCGCCCGAACCTCGACCTCGGACGCGGTTTCAGTGGCTGTGGACATGCGCTTCCTTCCTCATCGTCGATGGCCGGTGTGCAGACGCTGCTCCATGTAGATGGAATAGCGCGACATGGCGAAACAAAAGACCCAGTACATGATGGCGACGGCGAAATAGCCGGTGTTGCCGGTCTGCGGCGAGGCCCAGTTGCCGTCCGCGATGCCCGCTCCCACGATGCCCAGAAGGTCGAAGATGCCGATGATCAGGACCAGCGTCGTATCCTTGAAAAGGCTGATGAAGGAGTTGACGATCCCCGGTATCACGATCTTCAGCGCCTGCGGGAGGATGATCAGCAGCATCATTCTCCAGAAGGAGATGCCGAGCGCCATGGCGCCCTCGTACTGCCCCTTCGGGATGGCCTGCAGGCCTCCGCGCACCACTTCCGCCATGTAGGCGGCCGAGAAAAGGGCTATGCCGATGAGACAGCGCAGCAGCTTGTCGAAGCTCGTGCCGGCCGGCAGGAACAGCGGCAGCATCACGCTCGCCATGAAAAGAACCGTGATGAGTGGAACGCCGCGCCACACCTCGATGAAGACGACGCTCAGGAACTTCACGATCGGCATCTTCGATCGGCGCCCGAGCGCCAGCAGGATGCCGAGAGGCAGGGACGCCACGATGCCGGTGACGGCCACCACCATGGTGACCAGAAGCCCGCCCCACTGGCTCGTCTCGACGACCGGAAGTCCGAAACCGCCGTAGAGAAGCCACCAGCCGAGGATCGGAAACGCCACGAAGAACAGGATGGCGTTCAGTCGCTTGAAGGGTATGCGCGGAGCCAGCAACGGAATGAGCAGAGCGAAGAAAAGGATGTAGACCAGCGTCGGACGCCACCGCTGGTCGAACGGGTAGAACCCGTAGATCCACTGCGGAAACTTCGCCCATACGAAGGGCCAGCAGGCGCCGAGCGGCAGGCCTTGCTGGGCAGGCGCCACGCAGTCCTCGCGGCTCGTCCCCGTCCAGACGGCATCCACGATCGCCCACTCGCCGATGTAGGTGATGACCCAGACCGCAAAGGCGGCGCCGACGACAGTCAGGAGAGAGTGCGCCGGCGACGAGAAAAGGTTCTCGAGCATCCAGCCCTTGATGCCACGCATGTTGGGCGGCGGCGGGAGCCGAGGCGCATCCTCGCGGCGGACCCAGCCTTCGGAATGGTGGATGTCGGTCATGGCCTAGCGCTCCACCAGGCGCACGCGCGCGTTGTACCAGTTCATGAGTGACGAGGTCAGAAGGCTGAGCGAGAGATAGATCATCATCCAGATCGAGATGATCTCGATCGCCTGACCCGTCTGATTGAGCACCGTGCCGCCGGTGGCCACGAGGTCCGGATAGCCGATGGCCACCGCCAGGGTCGAATTCTTCGTCAGGTTCAGATACTGGCTCGTCAGGGGCGGAATGATCACCCGCAGCGCCTGCGGGATGACGACGAGCCTCAGCGTCGGGCCGCGCCTCAGGCCCAGCGCGCCGGACGCCTCGGTCTGCCCGTGACTGACGGCGAGGATGCCTGCGCGCACGATCTCGGCGATGAAGGAGGCGGTGTAGATCGAGAGCGCCAGGAACAGCGCAATGAACTCGGGGATGATCGTCATGCCGCCGGAAAAATTGAACCCGGCGAGCGCGGGAAACTCGAAGGTCACGGGGAAGCCCGTCACCGCAAGCGCGAGCAAGGGCAGACCGATGATCAGACCAATCGAGGTCCACAGGACGGGAAACTGCTCTCCCGTGGCCTCCTGCCGCTTTGCCGCCCATTGCTTCAGGTAGATCGCGCCGCCGATGCCCGCCGCGAGCGCGATGACGGCCAACCAGGCGGCGGGCGAGAACATCGGCTTCGGCATCACGAGGCCGCGATTGCTGAGGAAGACGCTCTCGAGAAAGCCAATCGCCTGTTTTGGCCCCGGCAGCGGCTTCAGCACGAGGGCGTACCAGACGAAGATCTGCAGCAGCAGCGGAATATTGCGCACGACTTCGATATAGACGGTCGCGATCTTGCGGATCATCCAGTTGCCCGAAAGCCGCATGATGCCGATCACAAATCCGATGATCGTGGCGGCGATAATGCCGAGGATGGCCATCACCAGCGTATTGAGAAGCCCGACGATCAGCGCGCGGCCGTAGCTCGAGGTATTGGAGTAGTCGACGAGCGTCTGGATGATGTCGAAGCCGGAGGTGATCGACAGGAAGCCGAAGCCGGACGCGATATTCCTGCTTCTCAGGTTGTCGATCGTGTTCTGGATGATCTCCCAAGCGAACCAGCCGACGAGCACCACCACCACGATTTGCACGACGATGGCGCGGACCTTGGGATCGTTCCAGTAGGATACGCGTGCGCTGCCTCGCTCGTCAGTGACGGCGGCCATGCCCTTCCCCCTTTATCCGGAGCCTTGCTCCCGCATCGCGGTCCCCTCCCCGGCCGTTCGGCTCTCCCCGGAGGATGCGCGAAGCACGTGAGCCCGGCTTTGGGCCGGGCTCACGTCAGTTTCTAACGGATGGGCATGCCGTATTGCAGGCCGCCTTTGCTCCAGAGCGCGTTCTTGCCGCGCTCGATCTGCAGCTTGGAGCCCATCCCGACGTTCTTCTCGAAGATCTCGCCGTAGTTTCCGACGAGCTTCACGATCTGGTAGGCCCAGTCGTTGGAGACGCCCAGCGAAGCGCCGAACTCGCCCTCGGCGCCGACGAAGCGCTTGACCTCGGGATTGGTCGAGCTCGACTTCTGCTCGTCGATGTTGGCCTGGGTCAGGCCGAGCTCCTCGGCGTTCACCAGCGCGTAATAGGTCCACTTCACGACGTTGAACCACTGGTCATCGCCCTGCCGCACGACCGGTCCCAACGGCTCCTTCGAGATGAGCTCGGGAAGCACCACGATCGTGGCAGGATCGGCCACCTTCAGGCGCTCGGCATAGAGGCCCGACTGGTCGGTCGTGTAGACGTCGCAGCGGCCCTCGACGAAAGCCTTCAGAACTTCCTCGTTCTTCTCGAACGCCACGACCTGGTACTTCATGTTGGTCGAGCGGAAGTAGTCGGCGAGGTTGAGCTCCGTCGTCGTGCCTGTCTGCGTGCAGACAGAGGCGCCATCCAGCTTGGTGGCGCTGTCGACATTCAGATCCTTCTTCACCATGAATCCCTGGCCGTCATAATACATGACGCCGGCGAACTTGAGCCCCATCTGGGTGTCGCGGCTCATGGTCCAGGTGGTGTTGCGGGAAAGGATGTCCACCTCGCCGGACTGAAGCGCCGTGAAGCGCTCCTTGGCGGAAAGCGGCGTGAACTTGACCTTGCTCACGTCGTTGAAGATCGCCGCCGCGACGGCGCGGCAGAAGTCGACATCGAGACCCGTCCAGTTGTTCTGCTCGTCCGGGTTGGAGAAGCCGATCAGTCCCTGGCTGACGCCGCACTGGACGAAGCCTTTCGACTTGACGTCGTCGAGCGTGGCGGCGGACGCCGCGGATACCATTGCGAAACTGGCTCCAACACCCAGAGCCAGCGAGAACAAAGAGCGTTTCATGCTTACACCTTCTTGTTGAGCTGGCTCCCAGGCCGATGCCCTGGACATGAAGGCGCGGTCGAAATCCCGTCCCGCCCAGTCCGCCAGACCTGCCCCTCTGGCCAGCGTTTCGTACCTTTAGTCACTCCCTGAAAGGATGCGGCAAGCGCATCCCTTGGATGCATCGGAACCGAAAACGCACCACCGGTCAAGTCAATACGGCCTTTCGCTGTCATCGAAGCCCATGCTAACGAGCCCGACACCCCGGGACGGTAGCCAGATTCCTCTCCCACAAAGTCTGAGGCCCATGCAAAAGCCGACCAATTCACAGCGCTTCAAACCGGAAACGCGGCTCGTCGCGGCCGGCCGGCGCTTCGCCGAGCACGGTTTCGTGAACCCGGCGGTCTATCATGCCTCGACCGTCCTCTTCCCGACCGTCGAGGCCTGCCGGAAGCGCGACCAGGAGTACACCTACGGCCGCCGCGGAACGCCGACGGCGCATGCCCTCGAGGAGGCGATCACCGAACTGGAAGGCGGACATCACACCCGCCTCATGCCATCCGGCCTTTCGGCCATCTCGACCGCGCTGCTCGCCGTCCTCAAGACAGGCGACCACCTCCTCGTCACCGACAGCGTCTACCGTCCCACACGCGAGTTCTGCGACGGGATGCTGTCGCGCATGGGGATCGAGACCGAATATTACGACCCGCTGATGGGCGGCGGCATCGCGGAGCGGTTCCGTTCCAAGACCCGTCTCGTCGTCGTGGAGTCGCCGGGCTCGCAGACGATGGAGGTGCAGGACGTGCCGGCCATCGCGGAGGCCGCCCGCAAGGCCGGGATCCTGACCGCCATCGACAACACCTGGGCGACCGGCGCTTACTTCCCGGCCATCGCCGCCGGCTGCGACATCTCCATGCAGGCTCTCACGAAGTATGTGGGCGGCCATTCCGATGCGATGCTCGGCGCGGTGACCGTCACGGAGCCGCTGGCCGAGCGGCTCGACAAGGCGTGGAACGAGCTCGGGCTGTGCGCGGGACCCGACGACACCTATCTGGGCTTGAGGGGCATCAGGAGCTTGAGCGTGCGGCTGGCGCGGCACATGGAGAGCGCGCTCAAGGTCGCGGCGTGGCTGCGGGAGCGCGAGGAAATCGAGGCGGTGTTCCATCCGGGCCTTCCGGGCGCGCCCGGACACGATCTCTGGAAGCGCGATTTCAAGGGCTCCTCCGGCCTCTTCTCGATCGTCTTCAAGCCATGCTCCGACAAGGCCTTCTCCGCGTTCGTGGACGATCTCGAGCATTTCGGCATCGGCTTCTCCTGGGGCGGCTTCGAGAGCCTCGCGGTGCCCTTCAATCCGACCGCCTACCGGACCGCTACCAGATGGCGGTTCGAGGGACCGGCGCTAAGGCTCCATATCGGGCTCGAGAACCCGGAGGACCTTATCGCCGACCTCGAGACAGGCTTCGAGCGCATGCGCGCCGGCGGAAAATGACGCCACCAGAAAGCCTTAAGGGTGCCCCGCCGTCGGAAAGCGGCTAGACTGCCGGGAGCACATCCCGGACCCTTAACGGCTATGACGCTGCGTTCCCGCCTCATCCTCTCGATCTCGCTCGTCCTCATCCTGAGCGTGGCCGCGGGCGGCGTCCTCGTCTACTGGCACGCGGCCGCCAAGGTCCACACCGAGCTCGAAGCCGCCATTGCGACCGGCGGACGCGTCGCCCTCAACGCCCTTGCCGGGCACGATCCGGCGAGCGATCCAAAGGAGAGGCTTCGGCTCGTGGTGGCGGATTTCGACGGCGATCGTCACGTGAAGGCGCAGCTCCTCGACGACAAGCAGAAGCCGATCGCCGCCTCCACTCTGCTGCCGCCCGAGGAGGCGGCCCCACAATGGTTCAACCGTCTCCTCGCCGAGCCATCGCAGGTCGTGCACCTGCGCTTCCCGGCAATCGGCGCCGGCTACACGCTGATGCTGGAGACGGACGCCACCAACGAGCTGAGCGAGCTCTGGAGCGACATCATCCTGGCGCTGCAGGTGCTCTTCCTGTTCTTCGGCCTCGTGCTCATGCTCATCTACGGCATGCTCGGCTGGGCGCTGCGGCCGCTCCAGGGGCTGACGGCCGCCTTCTCGCGCGTCGGCGAGGGAGACTATGCGGCCCGCGTGCCCCTTCCCGCCATCTCCGAGCTTGCGCGCGTCGCCGACGGCTTCAACCGCATGACGGAGCGGCTCGCCGGCATGGAGGTCCAGAACCGGCGCCTCAACGACCAGCTTGCCGAGGTCCAGGACGAGGAGCGGGCCGAGCTTGCCCGCGATCTCCACGACGAGATCGGCCCGCTGCTCTTCGCGGCGGGCGCCGACGGCGCCATGGCCGAGCGCGCGATCGATACTGGCAAGACGGGTGAGGCTGCCTCGCGCATCGGCGCCTGTCGCGAGGCCATCCGGCAGGCGCAAGGCCATGTGAGGAACATCCTCGGACGGCTGCGGGCCCCGATGGTGGAAAATCTCGGCCTCAGGCAGGCGGTGGACGACCTCGTCGCGACCTGGCGCGCGCGCCATCCGGAAGTCACGTTCACGGTGGTGCTTCCGCCCGAGGGCTTCGGCAGCGCGCTCGACCGCGCGATCTACCGCATCGTCCAGGAGAGCGGCAACAATGCCCTGCGGCATGGCCGGCCGGGCTCCATCGACATCCTGGCGCTGCAGGATGCTGAAGGCGCGGTCCTGGTGCGGGTCAGCGATGACGGCGGAGGGCTCCGCCAGACCCGCGAAGCCAAGGGCTATGGCGTGATCGGCATGCGGGAGCGGGCCGAGGCGCTGGGAGGGAGCCTGGCGATCGAGAATCGCGCCGGCGGCGAGGGCGTGGTGGTCTCGGCGCAGATACCGCTCCATTCCGGACAGCCTGAGAGGAACGACATGCAGAGGACGGCCGCGCGATGAAGGTTCTGCTCGTGGAGGATCACGCGGTCGTGCGCGAGGGCGTGCGCCGGCTCCTCTCCGCCATGCCGGCGGTGGAGATCCTGGAGGCCGGCTCCGGCCAGGAGGCGCTGGCCTCGTTCCGGCGCGAGAGGCCCGACGTCGTGGTGCTCGACCTCAACCTTCCGGGGATGACGGGTCTCGAGGTGCTTCGCCGCCTCAAGGCCGAGGACGATCGCGCGTCGGTGGTCGTGCTCAGCATGCATGCCGAGCCGCTCTACGCGCAGCGGGCGCTGCAGGGCGGAGCGCGCGGCTACGTCAGCAAGAGCGCCCCGGCCGAGGAGCTGGTGGCGGCGGTCGAGCGCGTTGCAGGCGGGGGACGCTATGTCGAGCGCGAGCTCGCCATCGAGCTCTCGTTCCAGTCGGCGCCGCAGGACGACCCCTTGAGCCAGCTCACCGTTCGCGAGAGCGACATCCTGCGCCTCCTCGGCGAGGGCAAGAGCCTTGCAGGCATCGCGGAGAGCCTCGGTGTTGCGTACAAGACGGTCGCCAACGCCCTCAGCACGATCAAGCAGAAGCTCGGCGTCCAGCGCACCGCCGACCTCATCCGCCTCTCGATCGAGATGCGGCGGGGGTGAGCTGCAGGGCAGAATTTGGCGAGTGGACTCTCCCTCTCCTTGCGCTATAGCCTTTCCTCAACCGTTGTGAGAGGCGGGTTTGGCGGGGCTTCTCCCGAACGTGATCCGCTGGGGGAAAGTGCAGCATGAGCGTCCAATGGCTCACCACGGAGTCTTTGTGGGAGCGGCACCATGGATGAGAACATGGAGCCGGTGAGGGTGCATGTCAGCCTTACGAGAGACGATAACAAGCACTTGGCCAGAAGGCGATACTTTGCTCTCAAACGACTGTTAGCAGATCACAGGGAGAGCAAAGTATGAGTAGGCGCGACACAGCCTGGATCGACAGCATCAAGCCTGTCTCTGGGAAGCAGGTGATCAAGTTCGACCCGCAACAGAAAGGCCTCAGCTTGCTCGTCAGCTACGCGGGCACGCGGTCGTGGCGGGCTGTCGTGCATCATCAAGGCAAGCTGCATGCGTTCGGGCTAGGGAAGTATCCGGCGATCAGCTTGAAGGAAGCGCGAGCCCAGGCCGCCACATTCGTCGCGAACCCCAAGCTGCTCCTCGAAGCCAAGCAGTCGAAGAAGCAGGCGAAGCTCGAGGCTCAGACCGCCCGCACGTTCAAAGAGGTCGCCGAGCAGTTCGTCGAAGAGTACGTTGTCGCGAAAAAGAACCTGCGCTCCAAGGGTGAGATCGAACGCATCTTGAAGCGCTACGTGTTCCGGGGTCCCGACGGCCGACGTCGTTGGGAACATCTTATGTTCGTAGATATCACGCCGGACCACGTGGACAAGCTGTTGCAGAATGTCGTGAGTGACGTTCGCGCCGGGCGCTATCGCAAGAGTTCGAGGCTTCTGGCTACCGCTGGAGGGGAGCGTCAGGCCGATGCCGTCTACGCGATCCTTTCGAAGATGACGCAGTGGTACAAGCTCAAGAACCGCACGACTTACACCAGTCCGATGATCCTATCGGGCATGCGGGAAAGCAGCTACGCCGAACGCGTGCGTCGTCGCGTGCTCACAGACGATGAAATCCGCCTATTCTGGAAAGCATGCGATGCAGTGACCTACGGTGGCTTCGCCAAGCTGCTGCTCCTGACCGCCCAGCGTCGCGACAAGCTAACGACCATGAAGTGGGCAGACTTGAAGGATGGCGTCTGGGAGATCGATCAGGTCGATCGTGAGAAGGGGAACGCCGGCGCACTTAAGCTACCCGAGGTCGCCTTGGGCATAGTCAACGCTCAGCCCAAGTTCGCGAAGAACCCGTACGTGTTCGCTGGTCGTCATGGGCGCGGCCACTTCAATGGCCACGGTCCATTGAAGTCGGCCATCGAGGACAAGCTGAGCGAGCTTGTCGAAGAATGGAAGCAGACTGCAAATCCTGACGCGAAAGTGCCTTTCGCTGAGCGTTGGACCTTTCACGATCTTCGCCGCACCGCTCGCACCCTGTTCAGCAAGTTGACCAAGAACTCGTTCCTTGCCGAGCGCGTGCTTGGGCATAAGCTGAAAGGGATCGAAGCGGTGTACAATCAGTACGACTACTTCGAGGAGAAATCGGAAGCGCTGGCCGCCCTCGCTAGCTATATCGATCGCCTCGTCAATCCCGTCGAGAACGTCGTCCACTTGCACGAGCGCCGACGCTGATCTTTGATCCAGCCTACTAGGATATCAAACGGCCGCTCACGTAGCGGCCGTTTTGTTTGGCAGGATTGTCGAGCGCATGCGCCCAGCGTAGCTTGCCTACAACGGGGGATGCGATCATGGACTGGGCTTCGTTCCTAGTAGCCTTTTTGAGTGGCGGTGCGCTCGTCTGGTTTGGTCAGCTTGGCCTTGACCGATGGCGACGCCCCATCATGGAGGTATCATATTCGCCAGAGCGCGGAAGCGAGGTGCAGCCCAAATTCGGGGGCGACATCTATTGTCGGCTCATAGTCAAGAACAATGGGCAAACGACGATCCGCGACTGCACTGGGATGATCACACGCTTCACCCGACGAAAAGAAGGCGTCACGACGAATGCTAATGAGGTGATCCAACTTCGCTGGGCTCTCAGCCATGAAGACATACGCGACATTCCACGAGGAGCCTACTTTCATCTGGACGTCGTCGTGCGAACTTTTCTTGGTGGCCTCCCAGCGTTGGCCGTTTGCACAAATCGGCTACCTACCACCGGTCAAGCAGAAGTGCTTGGTGGCGATGGTGCATATGAAATCGACATACTGATCGCGGCCGACAATTCTCCGCCAGTGAAATGCACGCTGCTTTTGGATATCGACTACAGCGTTCCAAACAAGCTGTTCAAGGCAAAGCTAAAGGAGCGGGCTGAATTGCCTTGGCCGTTTGGGTGGATGCGAAAGCGTCTCGCTCCAGCAGAAACCGGGCTCTGACGGTTGGTAGCTCTATCCGCCGTCAGACAGCGTTCGAACGCGTCAAGCCCGCTCAGCGCCTGGCGCTAGCCCGCATAGCCGGCACGTTTCGTTGGTATCAGCCTTCATCTGCATTTTTGCAGATGGCGGTGGCTACCCCCTGCCCGCTCAAACACGCTGAAAACTCACGATCCTCTTCGGCTTCAAACGATAGGAAGCGATCACCACAAAGCCGCTTGCGTCTGTAGTAATGAGACAGGGAGTTCCCCTGCCTCGCTGGGACAGGAGCGAACCATGACTACCGACGACCTCAAGCCGCTTCTCTGCACTCGCAGGCAGGCGGCGGAAATGATCGGCACCGGGATACCCACGATCAAGGTGCTGCAACAGAACGGCAAGCTTACGCCCATCAAGCTGTCAGGCACCGACCAGAGCACCACTTACTTCGCCGTGAGCGAAGTGCAGGCGCTCGTGGAGGAGATGCTGGACGAGGCAAAGCGGAAGCGCAAAGTCGAGCGGATCCGGACCAACTGATGTCTTGAACGAGAAATGCGCCCAGACGGCAATCTGAGCGCATTCTCAACTCTAGAGCAGCGAAGGAGGAAGCTTCGCTATGAGCAGATTAGACACAGCGAGCGGCATCAGCAAGCGCTATGGCGTGACGCATGTAGGCGCGAACGTCGACAGCCTAGACATTTTCGTCCGTACACGTCCGAAACGCATCTATGACCTGTACGAGATCAGCCCGCCACCAATCAGCATCATCAGAGAGCACTTCGTCGGTGACGCGTTCCAGGGCTACATGATCGTGAACGACAAGCTCGACCTGCACGCGATCGAATGGCTGGCAGAGATGCAGCGAGCTTGCGCGAAGATGCCCGACAGCTTCCGCCTGAAACCAAGCATGCTGCATGTTGGCTGCGAGTATGTGACGGAAACGCGTCGACAGGCGGAAGCGCTGCAACAGCATGTCAGTCGGCGCCTGAGACTACTGCATAACAGGCAGAGAGGCATTCATGTGATCGGTAGCACGCATTATTGGAGCTTCGATCCGAAGTATCCAAAGCGCCCGAAGCAACGCAGCTTGATCAGCTACAGCGACTTGTCGGCCAGGACTACCAACGCCGATGATGCCTTCCGCCTCGAACTGAGATTGAGAGGGGAAGCGATCAAAGACTTAGAACTGGATGACATCAGCAAAATTGCTCGCATCAATCCGTATGAGCTTTTCGACAGGACGATGAAGTGGGTCACAACAGATGCAATCAGAAAGTGGGCTGAGTACCAGTGCAGGAAGATGACGTTCAGAAGCGACAGCGAGAGAGAAAGGCACATGAAGCAGATCATTGCCAATGCTGATCGCTTTTCACTGAACGTCGAGCGACGTTTTGACACGAGCGATCAGCGGGGCATTCTCGAGATCGTTCCGCGACATTTGAGCGATGTTGTCGTTCGCTAGCAAATGTGCGGTTGAGATCAGGATTTCGAGATCAGAGAGATTGAAGGAATGTGGGGTTATCACGTGAGTGGTCATCTGCGGGCTGTTCGATTGCTGGCTTGTAGAGGCAAGTGTCGGAACTGAGTGATGGCATTGCATGCTGCGAAGCGATCTTTCCGCTTTTGGTGATCAAGCGAGCGCAGCGAGCGGGCTTGCCGTTGATGAGCGGCTTTAGACCCACTGTCCGCTCAGGTCCCTGACGCGCTCACAAGCAAAGATACCGCACACATTCGACGGGCTTGCGGAAGTCTCTCGACCCCAAATCAGACACGTCCAAGTCATCATCTGATGTTCAATCAGTTGTTCCAAAGGTGATCTGCCGCAGAATACTGGTAATTACAATTCCCGCTTGATTTTTATGCATAGGTTTCCCTAGCGTCACGTGCATGAACCGCGTGCGCAGCAAAGACCCGAAGAAGCGGAGGAAGGAACCCCGCAACAAGATTGCGGTTCGCCTTCTCAATGCCCTCACGGAGCGCACCTACCGGACACAGATCACGAACGGCAAGAAGCTGCTGCCCGGTGTCGACAACCGCTCATTGTGGGTTCGTCGCCTCAAGGACCTCATAGCCATCTACACGCTTGAGCTTGGCGGTATAGACGCGATCTCCCAGTTTGACTTCGACATGGTGCGCCGCTGCGCCACGATGAACGTGCTTTGCGAAATGATGGACGTGAAGCTTGCGAAGGACGGCAGCCTGCCGGGCGAGGATATCGACCTCTACCAGCGCCTCACGAACTCGCTCACCCGTACCTTCAAAGAACTGCGCTCGACGCATGCGCCGTTCAAGCAGAGCGCTCGTACCCGCGCGAACGGCGATGCCCGTGCCTCCGCCTACGCCTCCGATATCGCCATTATCGATGCGGAGCTTGCGTGATGGCTGCGAAGCGCAGAGACGTGCCGGTCGAGCCGAGGTCTCGCTACTGGTACCTGCTCAAGCACCTGCCCGATGCGCTCGGCATGACGAGCAACATCAAGCTCGTCACCGACCAAGAGATCGTCGCCGCCCTCGACCGCGAGCTTGACCGTCTCTACGCGGCGAACGGCCTGTCACCCGAAGACCGCAGCGAAGCTGTCGAACTGCACCGCTGGTATGGCGTCCCGCTCCCGAAGCTGACGAAGTTCCCCGAGCCCGAGCGCAACTCCGAGCCATCGAAGCCCTACAAACCGACCGCGAAGGAACGCAAGGCCATGCAAGCCGCGCGCTTCGCGCAGCTTCGTGCAGTCGCCTTCGAGTTCTCAATCACGATGGCAGAGCTTCGGCATGTGCTCGCCTCGATCAAGGCACCCGAGGATCCGCCATCGAGCGCAGAGGCCGTTCAGGCTGCGCTGCGTGCGCTTGACGACAGGCTTGCTCCGCTGATGCAGCAGCCGATCCCGCTACCGAACGGCAAGTTCAGACGCGTCCGTGCCTCCGAGCCAGAGCCAAAGCAGAAGCCTCGCATCCTCCGCATCCGCTCCACCGACACCGACTTGCCCGAGCCTGACTTACCCGAGCCAGAGGCTCCCCCGGCCCCGAACGTCGTCCCCATCACAGAGCGCAAGCGCATCCGCACTCAGAGCCACTGGTTGATACCGCTTGCTCCTGTCGCGCCGAGCCACAGCGCCGACGTGCTGTCCTTCGATCGCAACAACCCGAAGCATCTGCGCGCTGGAGCCGTCTATCGCGGCTCCAAAGGCGATTTCCGCATTCGTGGCGACCACGAGATCGAACCGCCTGACGGCCCGACAGCCAAGAGCCCGCTCGTCCGCAAGTCTCGCAGGAGAAAATGACCATGCCAAAGACCGCCCAAGCCAATCCCCAAGCCCTGCGTCATGACATCGTGCCGCAGAACATCGTGCCACTCGACATCAATGCGGGTGCCTTCGCGCAGTATCGCGACAAGGACCCTGACCCGGCACTCGACGCGATCATATCGGCCGTACAGGGCGCTCGCGATGCCGCTGAGCGTGTCGCGACGGCGCGCACGGCGATCTTGCAGGATCAGTCGATCACGGAACAGGCGCGTGCGATGAAGGCGCGCGCCTTGGTCGCGAACGTCCAGCAGAAGCACATGGAGCGGTTTGCGCGTGCGCATGCGCAAGTCTCCGATGCCATCGCGATGCTCAAGCAGCGCATGGCGATCCCAGCCCCTCTGTCGCAGATGGAGGCCGACGATCGCCGTGAAGTGAGGCGTGCCTTCGCCCAGATACCGCAGAGCGGCCGCTTCGACTTGCTGCTCCGCTTCGCCAACGTCGGCCAGGACTCGATGGTGCATGCCTTACTTGGCACGGAAGCCTTCGTGCTCGGTATCGAGCCTGATCAGCATGCCGCGCTTGTCGAGCGCTGGCAGCGGCGTCGTTTTCCGCGCGAGTTCGATCAAGCCGGGCGCTTGAGCGAAGCGCTCGCGCAGTTCGTCAAGACCGGAAAGACCCTCGTGACCTTCCTCAACACGCTCGGCAACATCCCGCAGGCACCGCATGTCGAGGAGACGGCGAAGCGTGCCGCCGCCGCCATCGCGGCGCTCGATGGCAACTGAGGCCGATCATGCATGTGAGCTATCCGCGCCGCCAGCGCCCGCGAAGCAAGCCGGTCGCGCCTGAACAGCAACCGACGAAAGAGCCCCACACCATGAAGATCACCCTGCGCCTCGAAGAGATGCGCGACCGCCTGAGCAAGCTCCCCGACAGCGTGTCCTCGATCGACGAGATCGATGAATGCGGGGCGACGCTCTACGAGGCGGCCGAAGACGGAAGCTTGCGCCTCGACCGGCAGACGCGCACCTCATGGATCAACGACATCGACCGCATGATGGAGCATGACAAGCTGCGCAGCGACAACGAGCGCATGCGCCTCGAGCGCGACTGCCGCCTTGTCGAAGAGGCAGTCCGCAACGCCCTCACGAAAGTCGGTGTGAAGCCGAGCCTGATGGACGCCTGCGTCGCGCTGCAACTGCGCGAGATGAAGTTCACGGTCGACGACGATGGCCGGGTCTTCGTGTTGGGCAAGCGCGGGTTCGCAGAGGCATCCATCGCAACGATCCAGTGGATGAACGAAGACGAGCGCGCGGCCTGCCTGCGCGAAGTGCAGCACAGCAGGCCGACAAATGGTGTCGCGCTCTTCGGACGAGGCTTGAAGGCGTGACGTCATGCCGGCGCAGCACCCGCGGCCCGAGCCAAAGCACAAGGCACTGCGTCGTGATGGCAGGCGCTGGCCGCCTGCTTGGATCGCGTGGTTGCTGCGTCGATATCGGCAGCGGCGCAGACGATGAAGTCGTTCCCACCTCCGCAGCGTGTACCCGACTTGTCGGCCGTGTCCGACCGCTACCACTTCTTCTACCAACAGGAGCCAGACGGCAGCTATCGCCTGCACAAAGTCGTGCGGCGGCGTCTAGGCCACCTGTTCAAGCGCCTGCGCGAGTCCAGAGCCAAGATCACGGACGAGCTAATCGACGCCTTCATCGCGAAACTCAGGCGCGAAGCGATCGGCTGCAATCGTTGGTGATGCCGCTGCTTCCCCCGAAGACGGCATCACCCCAGCGACACGGGCTCGGCGGCACTGTGGCGCTGGAGACCCCTGCCGTAGTCTAGCTGCGGTGGGGGTCTCTTTCTCCTGCGAGATCATCACGCGAGCACAACGGGCTACGCCAGGCGCTGACGGCTGAAAGCTCTGTCCGGCTGTCTGACTGCTCTAGACCCGCTACCTACCCTCAGAGCCCGGTTTCTGCTGGCTGTAGCCCGTCGACGCGTGCCTCTGTCGTGAAAGTTTGCTACGGGTTGCGATATGGCAACGCACTCCGTCGAAACTAAACCGCTCTCTCTTCTTTGGACGTATTTCATCCGACAGGCGGATGGTCAGTATGCGATCGAAAGCATGACTCCAATTCCCCTGAGAGGTCCCGACGGTGACGAGGGTAATTTCTTTCCAGTTCGGGACGGTCTTGTAACCGCGCAACCCCGCTACACTGCCACAGTGTTGTCTACGCTAGGCCTGTCTATCGTGCCCATTGTCGCCATGGTACCGGGTGAAGGTATCCTTCGATGTCTGGGCACGGGCTTTTTCGTTAGCGCCGATGGGCTTCTGATCACCGCCGCGCATGTAGTCGCTGATCCAATCGAACGGAAGTATGGGGGTGTCCATGAGATCAATCACAACCATTGGCACCTAGGTGATTTAGAGCTTGGCGTCATGATCATGACGAACCCAGTCTTCCACCCCAAAGCGTGGCTGTTTCGGAAAATCAAATGGGCAGGTTTCCTAGCGGATCGGACCGAGCATCCGCTGCCATTCAGGGAAGCGGAACTCAAGCTGAATTCGGATGTCGCGATATGCAAAGTCGAGGATCCGCCTGATCACTCGGTCTATCAACCATTGGCAATTGTACAGAAAGGCATCCGAGGTGTTGGCCTCGCGCTTGGGAAAAAGGCCTATGCCATAGGCTATCACGGTATGAAGGACACGACATTCGACCAGCAGGAGAACATCCGGGAAGGCGACTTCAGCTTTAACCTTCACGTGTCCATTGGCGAAGTCTTAGAGCACCTTCCTGACAACACGACCAATCGTAGAGTGAAGACCCCCGGCGCATGCTTCTCGGCATCGCTTAAACTGACGGGCGGAATGAGCGGCAGCCCTATATTTGACGACGAGAGGCTTTACGTACATGGCGTGGCTAGTGGTAGTTATAGAGAAGACAGCTTCGGCTATGGGTCGATGTTGGCAGCGTCAATGAGCATGCCGATAGAGCCAATGGGTAATGTGACCCTGTTGCAGTTGATTGGTGAAGGCAAACACGGAATACCTCGGATCAGCATTGCAGGCGCCTGACCGGCCCTCGTGATACGGGACGGATTCTTGAACCTTTGCGGGCTCAAGGATAGATTTTCTTACGTGAGGGTCCTGAGCGCCAATGCCCCCGGTCGGCTCAGGGAAACGAGAAAGCCCTGCCACTCCAAAGGCAGGGCTTTCTCTTTGGTGCTCAGACTTCTTCGTCCTCCTCGAACTCGTCGTCATCCCTTAGGCCTGTTTCAGGCTCGGCGGCCGTCAGGACTTCGTTCTCGAACCCGTCGTTGCGCTTCGCCTCCCATATGCGGCGACGATTGGCTTCCTTTATGAGCGTGTTCTGCCCCTTCCGTTCGTGCGGGACGTAGGACCGCTTTTTGGTCTTCCGCTTTTTCTCCTCGGCCACGTCTTCGTCATTGGGCGTCTCGGCCTCGACCACCCCCATCGCATACTCGTCGATGATCTTGACGGCCGCATCGATCTGATCCCGTAGGGACAAAAGCTCGGCCTTGGTCGCTTCGGTGATCTCCCTGCGGGCGTCGGCTCGGTGGCGATACTTCTCGCGCACCATCCTACTCATTTCCCGATCGAAATCTTCGAGGTCGGCCTGCCCGTCTTTGCGGCGCAGGGCATGGAGGACGAGCTTCTTCGTCTTCTGCTCCCGGTAGCCTTGCTCGTCCTGTTTGAAAATCCTGCTTCCGGGTGGACTGTAGTCAGGAACACCCCGCTCGGCGCGCCGTTGCTCCAAGCTTCGCCAGTCGGCCCGAAACCGCTCCGCCTCTGCGACGAGCGTTTCGAGTGGGACCTGGGAATAGTCTCGTTCGCGTATTCTATGTTCTTCCTCAGGGTCGCGCCTGTGCTTTTTGCCGTGGTTGATGAACCATTCGTACTCGTGGGCATCGTGCGCGTCCCTATAGCTGAGGCGGCCATGCCACATATGGTCAAGGACAGTTTCGCCGCCACACCTGCCCTTCCATGTATGGCGCAATGACCTGACATTGTGGACCAGCCGATCGGACACCCCGAACAGCTTCGCGGCATCCTCCACCGACATCTGCAATTCTTCAGATGAAGCGTTTTTTGCCCTCTTATTCCGACCGCGCTCCATGTTTGCGAGACGATCTGCTGCCATCGCCCGCTGCGTTTTCGTCACCTGCTTCCGCATGAAGTTCTTGGCCGTGAGGAAGACGACGGGATCCATGTCCTCGGGCAAGTCGACGATGCGCGGCGTCTCCTTGAGCTCCAGACAAAGCTGGTACCGCTCCCACCCGTCGATGATCTTCCCCTCATAGAGCGTCACGACAGGGTCGATCATGCCGTGCCCGGCGATTGATCCCTTCACTTCCTCTCGCTGCTCGTCGCTCATGGGCGGGATGAGTTCGATGGCCAGCGGGTGCCGCTCGTATGTGTTCCTAATCACTTGGACCGGCGCGCTCGTAGCCCGAACGCGCGTGGTCCTGGGCTTGACGCCCGACTTAGCCTTCCTGTTCTTCTCGCCTAACATAGGAGCATCCTCCCTAACGTCAGCCCGCACAGCAAGCAGCGGCCGATCGTTCGCAACGAAAGGTTGCCCCCAGGACGATAATGTTGACACCCTTCGCAGGTCGTCGGAAAGTGGAACGAAACGCGAACCACAGGTGACGACGATGCAGCGGCCGATGAGCTTCTCCGAGCGAGCCTATTTCCGCGACCGGCTGATGGAGGTGCGCAATCTCGCGATCGTCATGGGCATGGGAGAGAAGCAGGACAGCGACATGCGCAATGCCTGCAAGCAGCTTCTACCGGCCGTCGATGAACTGCTGTTCTGCCTCGTCGGCGAGCAGGCGCTCGGTGCCATTCGAGACTATCCGCCCAGAAGCGCATGAGGCAGTTGCTGGCGAGGAAGCCGCTCGGCAACTCGATGGCCGAGCATGTCGGGTTCGCTTGTTGCCGCTTTCGACAAGGCCGAGGACCAGAGTTGTTGCCAGCCGAGATCGTCGAAGATGCGGAGGCTGCGGTAGCTGAGGCTGAGGCCAGGGGGCACGAGTACGAGGCTCGGCGCATCTACAGGCTCAACGGCGTGGACCTAGTTGGAGAGCGCCTACGTCGAGGCGACTTGCCTGTGAAGATCGTCGAGCGGTTCATGCCTAACCTGCGCCCTTGAGGGTGCAGAAAACTGCGAATGAGACCTGCCAATAGTCGATAAAACGATACATACGGAGAAATTTGCATTCAAAATCAGCGCACTCGAAAAGACGAATTTCTTCAATGATTTCAAATGGTGCCGGCTAAGGGACTTGAACCCCTGACCCCCTGATTACAAATCAGGTGCTCTACCAACTGAGCTAAGCCGGCTCGCGGGACAGGGATATCACCGCCCTGCCCGCATGGGCAACCGTGCCGAACCCAGCCAGACAGACTTTGGGCAACCGGGCGAAAATCCCGCCATGCGGCGTCTCACGCATCCGGAACCTTGTCCACCCCGTGCACCTCCAGGATCGCCCGGAGTTTGGGCCTCTCGCGCACCGCTTCCGCCAGCGCCCTGATTTTCGGGCAGCGCTCGTGCAGCGCCCGCTCGCTGGGCTCGGCCCAGATGGTCAGCATGAAGAGGTAGAGGTCGACGGCCGACATCTCTTCTCCAAGCAGGAAGGGACCTGCCTTCTCCAGGCGCTTCTCCACGATATCAAAGAGGTCGTTCACGTGCTTGACGGCCTTGCCCTTGATCACGGCCGCCATCTCCGGGCTTTCGCTGAAACCCTGCGCCTCGAAGGTCAGGTTGATGGCGGAATAGATGTTGGCGCTCAGGAAGCTCAGCCAGGCGAGATAGGTGCCGTGGTCGCCGGTTCCGGGCATGGGCGCCATGCCCTTGTCGGCATGGGCGGTCGTGAGGAAGCTGACGATCGCGGCCGATTCGAAGATCGCGTGCCCGTCGTCGAGCTTCAGGACCGGGATATAGCCCAAGGGACTGAGGTCGCGGAAATCGGGCTCCCGCACCTGCTCCGGCGTCATCCAGGCGCTTTGGTAGGGAACCCCGAGCTCTTCCAGGAGGAAGTGAGGCCCCATCGAACCCCAGCGCTTGACGTTGTAGAGGGTGTACAAGAGTGGCCTCCTTCCGTGCGATAATCCGGCAGGGAAATGTCGAGGCTACGACGGTCCTTGCGCGCCACGCAACCAACGCAGACGCATGCCGTCACGGCGGGGCCGGAGAGCGGCTTCTGCCGCGATTGCCTCGCCGTCGCCGCGCCCCCTGCCCGGCGCTGCGCGTCTTGCGGAAGCCCACGGCTCATCAGGCATCCCGAGCTCCACAGGCTGACAATGGCGCATCTCGACTGCGACGCCTTCTATGCGGCGATCGAAAAGCGCGACGATCCGGCGCTCCGCGACAAGCCGCTGATCGTCGGCGGCGCCCGTCGCGGAGTCGTCTCCACCGCCTGCTATATCGCCAGGATCAAGGGCGTGCGCTCCGCGATGCCGATGTTCAAGGCGCTGAAGCTCTGCCCGGAGGCGACAGTCGTGCGACCCGACATGGCGAAATATGTGGAGGTCGGGCGCGAGGTGCGCCGCCTCATGCAGGAACTCACACCGCTGGTGCAGCCGCTCTCGATCGACGAAGCCTTCCTCGATCTCGCCGGCACCGAGCGCCTGCACGGGATGAGCCCGGCGCTGGCCCTCGCCCGGCTGGCGCTCCGCATCGAACGCGAGATCCGCATCACCGTGTCGATCGGCCTCTCCCACAACAAGTTCCTCGCCAAGGTCGCTTCCGATCTCGACAAGCCGCGCGGTTTCTCCGTCATCGGTCGGGCGGAAACCCTGGGCTTCCTTGCGGCAAGGCCGGTCGGCCTGGTCTGGGGCGTCGGGGCCGCCATGCAGAAGCAGCTCGCGCGCGACGGCATCTCCTCGCTGTCGCAGATCCAGGCCATGGAGAAAGGCGCGCTCATGCGCCGCTACGGCAGCATGGGGGCGAGGCTCTTCCACCTTGCCCGGGGCGAGGACGTGCGGACGGTGTCGCCGGATGACGAGATGAAGAG
Organism: Parvibaculaceae bacterium; assembly: GCA_050181295.1. Taxonomy (GTDB): domain Bacteria; phylum Pseudomonadota; class Alphaproteobacteria; order Rhizobiales; family Aestuariivirgaceae; genus JBFXDI01. The sequence continues at coordinate 58,207 of JBFXDI010000004.1, forward strand.
CGTGAGCGCCGAGACGACCTTCAACGACGACATCGCGGATGCCTCCGAGCTCGAGCGCATCCTCTGGAACCTGTCGGAGAAGGTGTCGCGGCGCGCCAAGGCGAAGGGGCTCGCCGGAAAGACCGTGACCCTCAAGCTGAAGACGGCCGGCTTCAGGATCGTGACCCGCAGCCAGACGCTCGGCGATCCGACGCAGCTTGCCGAGCGCATGTTCGAGGCCGCCCGCCCCCTCCTGCGCCGCGAGGCCGACGGCACGGCCTACCGCCTGATCGGCATCGGCATCTCGCATCTCTCGAGCATCAGCGAGGACCCGGCGCTCCGCGACCTCGATACCCGCGTCCGCTCCCGCGCGCAAGCCGAACGCGCGCTCGACCGGGTGCGGGACCGCTTCGGGCGGGATGCGATCGGGCTCGGAAGAGGCTTCCGGCCCGGAGGCGAAGACGACTGACGCTCGGAAAACCTCTGGAAACCGCCGCCAGCCGGCGCCTAAATCCGGCATATTCGGGGGAAGCAATGACCCAGAATTGGCGTTTTCTTTGCCTAGACCCCACGATGTATCCGGATTGAGCTAATTCGGATGGAAGAACGTGATTGATTTCAAGGCGTTGGGCGCGACCATGGCGAAAATCCCCGATTTTCGGGATCGCGCCCCAGAACCGTTGTCGTTTTTCTCTGGTACCGGGAAGACTGGGCGGGGATATTTTTCATCGACAGGCAAGAACGGGATTGTGTGCCGCATGCAAAACTACCAACTGAAGGCGCTTGTCGCCGCGTCCTTCCTGGCTGCGACCGCTCCCATGGTCGCTCCGGCCGCGGCGGCGGACGTCGCCGTCATCATCGACGGGATCGAGATAGGCAGGGGCATCATCAAGGTCGCCTTCTGCAACCAGGGGCCGCTCGATTCCTGCAAGCTCTATGCGGGCGAGCAGCCGGCAAGTGCCGAGACCATGGGCTTCCGCTTCGATGGGATCCCCGCCGGCACCTATGCCTTCGTCGGCTACCAGGACATGGATTCGAGCGGCGAGAACGAGCGCAATCTGTTCGGCATCCCGCAGGAGCCGTTCGCGCTCGGCAGCGGTGACGTGCAGCTCGTGCCGCCGCCCGAGTTCGAAGATATCGCGGTGCCGGTCGCCGACGGCGACATCAACGTCATCCGCCTGACGCTCAGAACCCTCACCAGGTCCCAGAAGAAGAAGGGCGCGCCGACCATTCCCTGGGAGCAGGTCCCGCTGCTCCCCGTACTGCCGACCGGCACCCAGCCCTGAGGCAGCGAAAGCCGGGCGCAGCAGCGCGCCACGGTCTTACTGGTAGCCGCCCTCTCCGCCGTAGCCACCCTCGCCGCCGCAGCCATAGTGACCGCACGGGCTGTGGTTCTCCAGAAGCTCCCGGATCCGGTCCTCGGCCGAGTCCTGGACGACGTCCTTGCCCTGCTCGTTGATGTCGCCGGGATTGTTGCCCGGAAGCTCGTCCGGCTTGTTCCGATTGACCGACCGCTGGTAGTTGGCGAGTGCCTCCAATAGCTGCTGCTCGGTCGGCTTCTTCTTGGCGCCGCCGTTGCTCCTGTTGCCGGCGAGCTGCTGCAGCATGAACGTCACGTCGCCGCTGGTGATGCGCCGGATGTCGATGATCTGTCCGTCCGGGCCGATGTCGAAGGCGTAGCCGGCCTTGTAGATGCGGTCGAACCCGCCGGAGCTGCTCGTGAAGGTCAGCTCCTTGCCGTAGAGCAGCATGAAAAGAAACTTCCGCGAGGTCATGATCAGGTCGGCCATGCCGCCGCGGATGCCGACGGTGCCGACCACCGTGTTGATCTTCACGGCATCGCGGTTCTTGCTGATCTTGCCGCCGATGAAGCGCAGTGCGCCCTTGCCGACGGTGGCAGTGAGCTTGCCCGTCCCGGTGCTCGGGTCGTAGACGTACTCGTCGATGAGCAGGCTCGCATTGGGTCCGACCGTGATGGTCGATCCGTCGACGAAAAGCACCTGCACCAGGCCCTGCCCCGAGGTATCGATCTTCTCCCGGAAGATCACCTTGTCGCCAAGGGCCAGCCTGCGGACCTTGCCCATGCCCTTGGCCGTTGCCTGCGGGTTGACGGCCGCCGTCACGCCCACCTCGCCTTGCGCGAGCGCGGCCGGAGTCGCAGCGGTTGTCGCCAGAAGGGCCGAGCAGAGAAGAGCCAACCGGTTCATGCGTTCGCTCCTCAGTAGATCAGGAGAAGGCCGAGCATGGCCGTGAAGCTGTCGTAGTCGCGCGTCTTGTAGTTGGAATCGACGTTGCGGTACTCGACCTGGGGCATGATCGCCACGTTCTTGTGAACCGGCACGCTGAGCCTGCCCGCCACCCAGTACTCGTCATCGTTCTCCTTCGCCTGCGCGTTGACGGCCGGATCGGGAGCATCGAAATCCCGATGCAGATAGCCGCCGCTCAGGTTGACGGCCCAAGGGTAGTCCGGCAGCGGGCCGGGTCCGTCGAAGACGACGTTGAGCGCGCCCTGGACGCCGTACTCCCAGTTGTCGAGGAAGTTCTCGCGCGTCTCCTCGCGCGCGAAGCGGCCGGCGATCGAGCCGCTGACATCTGGCGTGAAGAAGTAGCGATAGGCGACAATGCCGGAATACTTGTCGCCAGTCCGGTCGGACGCGTTCGGGTTATTGCTGTGATCGTCATACCAGCGCCGGCGGTACTCGAAGCGGCTGAAGATCTGCGAGCCGGGCGCCGGACGCACCTCCAGCTTCACCCCTGCCCCGGCGTTGGCGAAGTAGCCGTCGCCGGAGAGGAGCGCGCCGCTGCCGATGGCATAGATGCCGAGATAGGTGTCGTCGATGCCGAAGCGGCCCATATTGAAGTTAGGGCCCACGTTGGCTTCGAGGATGTCCGTATCCAGCCGGCTCTGCTCGGTGAACCAGGCATTGTAGGTCAGAGCCAGCACCTCGAACTTGTCGCCCTGGTTCTGCAGGTCGAGCGAGTAGAGCATGCTGCCGATGGCAAAGCCGCTGAAGTCGCTCTTGCCCGCCGCGCCGCCGAGATTCACGGGCGCGCCGTTGATCTGCACGGTATCCGAGTCGGGCCCCGCGTTGGCGTTGCTCTGCCAGCGCATGCCGGTATAGAGAGCCGCCGTAATGGTGGACGAGCGCAGCGCGTACTCGATGGCCCGCAGATAGTCCTCGGCCTTCTTGATCAGCTCCGCCGAGGCGCCCGTGGCCCTGATCGCCAGGTTAAAATAGCCGCGCGCGGTCTCGTAGCTGCCGATGCGGAAATAGAGAACTCCCAGCTCATACTGGAGGCTCGCGAGGCCCGGCGCATAGATCAGCAAGCGCTCGAGCGTCGTGATCGCCGCTTCCAGGTCGTTCGCCTCGACCGACAGCGCCGCGTACTGGAAGGCGACTTCGAGATTGTCGGGATCGACCAGCATCTGCTGGAGCAATGCCTGCCGGCGGGCCTCCAGCTCATGCGCCGGGACGGTGGCGGCCGATGCCTGTGCCGGGATGATGAGCGCGCACAGCAGAGCACCGGCCGCCGCCCGGAACAGCTTCCTCAACCCCGAACCCCGCATGTGTCGCCCTTGGCTGTGACTCAGCCCCCTTCGATATGGGCAAAGCTACCAGACGACCCCTGACGTGCCAATGCCGCCAGGGACGGCAAAACCTGTGACTTTACCTCAAGATAGGCGATTTTTTTCCGGTGAGGCTTTTCGGCCACGGACAGTGCCGACCTTCAGACGAAGAGGGCCGCAACCTTGCGGTTGCGGCCCCGTTTTCTCGTCGCTGTTTTCCTATCGCCTATTCGGCGGCGGGAAGCACTTCCTTGGCCTGCTCGTCGAGAATGAGCTGATCGCGCTTGGCCGCGACCTCCTTCAACCTCGAGAGCATGCCGCCGGTGCCGGCCGGGATCAGGCGTCCCACGATGACGTTCTCCTTGAGGCCGTCGAGCGTGTCGACCTTGCCGTTGACGGCGGCTTCCGTCAGCACCCGCGTCGTCTCCTGGAAGGAGGCGGCCGAGATGAAGGAGCGCGTCTGGAGCGACGCCTTGGTGATGCCGAGCAGCACCGGCGCGCCAGAGGCAGGCTTCTTGCCCTCCGCCTCGAGCGCCTCGTTCACCTCGTCGAGCTCCATGCGGTCGATCTGCTCGCCCGGAAGCAAGCTCGAATCGCCGGTATCCGAGATCTCCACCTTCTGCAGCATCTGGCGGACGATCACCTCGATATGCTTGTCGTTGATCGACACGCCCTGCAGCCGGTAGACCTCCTGGATCTCGTTCACCAGATAGGCCGCCAGCTCTTCGACACCCTTGATCGCGAGGATGTCGTGCGGCGCCGGGTGGCCATCGAGGATGAATTCGCCCTTCTCGATGTGGTCGCCTTCCTGCACGGGCAAGTGCTTGCCCTTGGGGATCAGGTACTCGATCGGCTCCAGCTCCGCCTCGTCGGGAACGATGCGGATCCGGCGCTTGTTCTTGTAGTCGCGGCCGAACTGAACCGTGCCGGAGATCTCCGCGATGATGGCGTGGTCCTTCGGACGGCGCGCCTCGAAGAGCTCCGCCACGCGCGGCAGACCGCCCGTGATGTCGCGCGTCTTGGCGCTCTCGAGTGGGATGCGGGCGAGAACGTCGCCTGCCTTCACACGCGTTCCTGGCTCAACCGAGAGGATGGCCTCGACCGAGAGGAGGTAGCGAGCCTCGCCGCCACGCGACAGCTTCACGGGCTTGCCCTTGCCGTCGCGAATGACGATCGCCGGCTTGAGGTCGGAGCCGCGCGGGCTTGACCGCCAGTCGACGATGACGCGGTTGGTGATGCCCGTCGACTCCTCGGTCACCTCGTTGACCGAGACGCCTTCCACCACGTCCTCGAACTCCACCGTGCCTTCGGCCTCTGTCATGATCGGGCGGGTGTAGGGATCCCATTCGGCGATGCGCGTCCCGCGCTTGACCTTGTCGCCCTCATCCACCAGCAAGCGGGCGCCGTAGCCCACCTTGTGAACGGCGCGCTCGGTTCCCTGAGCATCCTCGATCGCGACCGTCAGGTTGCGGCCCATGACGATGAGCTTGCCGCTCGAGTCGCGGACCACATTGCGGTTGCGGACGCGGACGGTACCCTCGAGCGCCGACTCGATGAAGGATTCATCAAGCACCTGCGCCGTGCCGCCGATGTGGAAGGTGCGCATGGTGAGCTGGGTTCCAGGTTCGCCGATCGACTGCGCCGCGATGACGCCCACGGCCTCACCGAGGTTGACGGGCGTGCCGCGGGCAAGGTCGCGCCCGTAGCACTTGGCGCAGACGCCGAACTTGGTCTCGCAGGTCAGGACCGAGCGGATGCGCATCTCCGCAACGCCCGAAGTCTCGATCCGCTCGGCGTCCTCCTCCATCACCTCGTTGCCCCTGGCGACGATGATCTCGCCCGTGGTCGGATCGACCACGTCCTCCGCCGCCGTGCGGCCGAGTACGCGCTGGCCGAGCGAGGCGATGACCTCGCCGGCGTCGATCAGCGGCCGCGCGGTGAGCGCGTTCTCGGTGCCGCAATCGTCCTCGGAGATGATGGCGTCCTGCGCCACGTCCACGAGGCGGCGGGTGAGATAGCCGGAGTTGGCCGTCTTGAGCGCCGTGTCGGCCAGGCCCTTGCGGGCGCCGTGGGTCGAGTTGAAGTACTCGAGCACGGTCAGGCCTTCCATGAAGTTCGAGATGATCGGCGTCTCGATGATCTCGCCCGAGGGCTTGGCCATGAGGCCGCGCATCCCCGAGAGCTGCTTCATCTGCGCCGGGGAGCCGCGGGCGCCCGAATGC
>JBFXDI010000005.1:0-5000 GCA_050181295.1 Parvibaculaceae bacterium
AGGCGCCGAGGCATTTGAGGATGGCGATGTTCTCGCGCTTCCTGTCGAGGAAGGTCGAGACCGAGTTCGCCACGCCCACGCCTCCTACGATCAGCGCAGTCAGGCCGACAAGCGCAAGGAAGAGGCTGAGCCGGTCGATGAAGCGCTCGACGCCCGGGGCCGCGCGGTCGCGGGCGCGGATGTTCCAGCCGGCATCGGGGAAGGCGGCGTTCGCCTCCTCGCGCAGCGCGCGGACGGTTTCCGGCGTCGGATCGCCCGCCAGCGCCAGCCGGTAGCGGTAGGTGACGAGGCTGCCGGGCTTCAGAAGCCCCGTCGCCTCCAGCGCGTCGTGGCTCGTCATCAGGCGGGGGCCGAGGATGAAGCCGTCGGCCACGCGGTCCGGCTCGCGCAGGATCGCGGCGCGGATCTCGAACTCGGCATCGCCGACGCGGACGACATCGCCGTCCTTGAGCCCAAGACGCTCCAGAAGCAGCGGCTCCGCCACCGCCCCGTAACGCCCGTTCCGCATCGCCAGCGCCTCGGCGAGAGGCGCCTGACGGTCGAGGGCCAGGGCGCCGTAGAGGGGATAGGACACGTCCACGGCCTTGAGCTCGACGAGGCTCCGCTCCCCGCCGGCCTGCGCCATGGCGCGCATGGTCGCAACCAGGCTCACCTCGCCCCGGGTCTCGAGGAACAGGCGCTCCTTGATGGAGAGCGTGCGGTGGATGACGGAGAATTCGAGGTCGCCGCCCAGCAGCGGGCGGCCCTCATTGGCGAGCCCGCGCTCGACCGCGGAGGAGAGCGCGCCCACCGCCGCGATGGCGGTCACGCCGACGATGAGGCAGATCAGAAAGATGCGAAAGCCCTGGAGGCCGGATCGGAGCTCGCGGCGCGCGAGCGTCCAGGCGAGGGAAAGGGAGGCCTCCCGCGCCGGAGCGCTCATGCGGGCTCCCCTCGCGCCGGCTCGATCAGGCCGTCGCGGATCGCCACCAGCCGGTCGCAGGCCTGCGCGAGGCTGTGATCGTGGGTGACGAGGAGCAGCGTCACGCCCTCCTCGACCAGCGAGAACAGGAGATCGATGATCTGCGAACCGGTCTCCTGATCGAGATTGCCGGTCGGTTCGTCGGCGAGGATGAGCTGCGCGCCTGTGGCCACCGCGCGGGCTATGGCGACCCGCTGCTGCTCGCCGCCCGAGAGCTCGCCCGGATAGTGCGCGAGCCGATGTCCGAGCCCGACGCGCTCAAGGACCGCGCGGGCGCGCGAGGCGGCGTCGGGGTGCCCTTTGAATTCCAGCGGCACGGCGACGTTTTCGAGCGCCGTCATGGTGGCGATGAGGTGGAAGGCCTGGAAGACGATGCCGACATGGTCGCGGCGGAAGGCGGCGAGCGCGTCCTCGCTGAGTTCACCGAGCGCGCGGCCGGCCACGGCGAGCGAGCCCGACGTCACCCGCTCGAGCCCGGCGATCGCCATGAGGAGCGTGGTCTTGCCGGAGCCTGAAGGTCCGACGATGCCCACCGACTGGCCCGGCGCCACGGCAAGATCGACGCCGCGCAGGATCTCGACCGGCCCGGCGCGGCTCGAAAGCGTCAGCCGCACGTCCCGAAGCTCGATGACCGGGGGTTGCGCCGTCTTGGCGGCGATGTGTCGGAGCGGCGCGTCCATGATGCGATCAGCGCGTTTTTGTCGGAGAAGGCGGCAATTGCAAGGCGGTTCGTGTCCCGAACTGGACGTTTCCCGGAACGAAAGCGGCCGGGAGGCTGTTTTCCGTCATGACGGCGTCAGGGAGAAGCCGACATGGCGGAGAGATTCGAGACCGGAAGCGCGGTGAGGTGGCACTGGGGGGAGGGGACGGCCGAAGGGGTCGTCCGCAAGCGCTTCACCAAGCGGATCGTGCGCACGATCCGGGGCGCCAAGATCGTGCGCCAGGGCAGCGACGAGAATCCGGCCTATCTGATCGAGCAGCAGGACGGGGGAAAAGTGCTCAAATCCCACAGCGAGCTGGAGCCGGCGGGGTAGCCGTCAGGCCCTAGCCGCCACCTCGGGTTCATCCTCGAACAGGAGCTGCAGCGGCTGCGGCCGGCCGAGAAGATAGCCCTGCGCCTCCGCGCAGCCTTCCTCGCGCAGGAAGTCGAGATGGGCCTTGGTCTCGATGCCCTCCGCCAGCACCGGGATGCCGAGGCTGTGCCCGAGCGCCAAAATGGCGCGCACGATCGAATCGGCCTGATGATGGCGGCCCAGGCTGTCGATGAAGGAGCGGTCGATCTTGATCTTGTCGAAGGGGAAGGATTGGAGCGTCGAGAGCGAGGAATAGCCGGTGCCGAAGTCATCCATGGCGATGGTGATGCCCAGGTTCTTCAGCCGGCGCAGGATGTGCAGCGCCCGATCGAGGTCGGTGATGAGCACCGATTCGGTGATCTCGAGTTCGAGCCGCGAAGGCGCAAGGCCCGTCTCCAGCAAGAGCTCGTGCACGGTCTCCGGCAGGTTCCCTTGCGTGAACTGCACCGGCGAGATGTTGACCGCCACCCGATAGGGCTCGGGCCAGCTTTTCGCGGTCTCGCAGGCGGTCTTGAGCACCCAGTTCCCCAGCGGGATGATCAATCCGGTCTCCTCCGCGACGGGGATGAACTCCGCCGGCGCTATGAGGCCCCGCACGGGGTGGTGCCAACGGACCAGCGCCTCGAAGCCGATGATCTCGCCGCCCTCGAGGGTGGACTGAGACTGGTAGTGGAGCTCGAACTCGCCGTTGGCCAGCGCCTTGCGCAGGTCGAGCGCCATGGCGCGCTTCTCGCGCACCTGCCTGTCCATTCCCATCTCGAAGAAGCACAAGGAGTCGCCAATCGATTCCTTCGCCCGGTACATGGCGAGGTCGGCGCGCGCCATGAGCTCCACCGCCGTCTCCGCATCGTCCGGAAACATCGCGATGCCGATGCTCGATCCGCTCTGCAGGTCGTTGCCGTCGATGACGACCGGCGCCCCGATGGCGGCCATCAGCCGCTCGGCGAAGCCCGCCATCTCGGCTGGATCGTCGACATCCGGAAGCAGCGCCACGAACTCGTCCCCGCCGAGCCGGGCCACGACCTCCTCGCCCTTGAGGGCAGCCTGCATGCGGTTGGCAATCTCGATCAGCATCTGGTCGCCGACCGCGTGGCCGAATACGTCGTTCGTCTCCTTGAACCGGTCGAGGTCGATGCAGAGGAGCGCGAAGCGGCGTCTCCCCGCCTGCGACGTCTCGATCTCCGATTCGAGCCTTGTGATGAAGGACGAACGGTTGGGGAGCGAAGTCAGCGGATCGAAGTGGGCCAGGAAATGGATCCGGCCTTCCGCCGCCTTGCGCTCGGAAAGATCGAGCACGGTGCAGATCTGGCCGCCGGGCGCGGTCGTCTCCCGATAGTGGATGCGCACCGGAAGGAGCGCCGATTCGAACGTGCGCAACTCGCACTCAATGCCCGCGCCCTGGACGGGAGCGGGGCCTGAGGCCGAGTGCAGGAAGCTCGCGAGCTCCTGTCCGAGCAGCATGTCGCGGTCGCCGCCCACCAGCCGCTCGAAGCTGCCATTGACGTCGAGGATGCGGCCGTCGCGCAGGATGACGATGCCTTCCGTGGCGGCGTCGGCGAGCGTCTTCAGCCGTAGGCGGGCTTCCGCCGTGGCATGGCTGTCGATGTAGTAGGTGGCAAAGCCAGTACCGAGAACGAGAAGCGTTCCCGCGACGACCGAAAGCACGAGTTCAGTGCTCGGAAGCAGGACGCGGGGGACGACGACGGTCGGATCGGGCACGATGGTGACGGCGGCCATGGCCGTGAAGTGAAGCCCGCAGATCGCGAGCACCAGCGCTGCCGTGGCGCTGTGGCGGCTGAAACGGCTGAAGGGGCGGATGGCGCGGTTGATCGCGAGCGCGCCGAAGAGCATCGCGATGACGATCGCGGAAAACAGCAAGCCAGGGTCCCAGACCAGCCTGCCCGTGGCCTTGAGGCCCGCCATGCCCGTGAGGTGCATGGAGGCGATGGCGAGCCCGATGAGGGCGCCGCCCGCTTCCGGCATCCAACGTGGCGAGCGGACGGTGGCGACGGTGAGACCGATGGAGGTGGCGATGATCGCCACCACGAGCGAGCCGATGGTGTGGAGGGGCTCGTGCCCGACCGGCATCCCCGGCTCGAACGCGACCATGCTCAGGAAGTGCGTGGACCATATGGCCGTGCCGCCCGTGAGGCCGGCGAAGAAGAGCCATTGGCTGCGGGTCGCGCCATCGGCGCTGCGGGATCGCGCGAACAGCTTGAGCGCGATCCAGCTTCCGATGACGCAGACCATCACGGCGGAGAGCAGCAGCGCGCTGTCGTGCTGCTCGGTAATGCATCCAATGACTTTGAGCATTTGCCCCCTCTCAGACCCGGAGGGCATGGAACCATGCAATCCCTAAAGTTTGGTCGACAGGCGTGCTTAACGGCGGCTTAGGCGAAAACGCGGGATTCGAGCGACCGGAGGCAGAGGCCCTTCAGGACGCCTCCGCTGGCCGCAGCGAGAGCCGCCACGCCGCGAGGCAGCCGATCAGCGCCAGAGGCAGGAAGGCGAGGAAGATCACCACGCTCGCGCCCTCGGCCGCGGCCCGCGTGAAGCCCTCGGAGAAGCCGTTGGCATTGGCGATGATGCCGGCGAGCGCCGCGCCGATGGCATAGCCCATGCGCTGCAGCGTGGAGAAAGAGGAGGCGGCGAGCTCGCGCTCGCCGTCGGGCGCGGAGGAGATGATGCGCCGGCTCGCGAAGGGCCAGAGGATGCCGAAGCCGCCGCCCTGCAAGAGCGCGCAGAACAGGATGCCCGGAATCCACCCCGCAGGCACCGCGATCGAGAAGCCTGCGATGCCACCGGTGATCATCAGCGCGCCGCCGGTCATGATGAGAGGCTCGAGGCGGCGCGGCGCGCCGGCGACAAGGATTGAGAGAATCGACCAGGAGATCGACTCGCTCGCGATGATGAGGCCGGTCGTCAGGGGCGTGAAGCCGTGCATGGCCGAAAGGAGCAAGGGACCG